>NZ_JBFUGE010000160.1:0-11910 GCF_056403075.1 Ideonella sp. P3_A4
CCAGTTGCGGCGCCGTGGCCGACACCGTGCCGACCCATGGCAACGGCAACCCCAACGCACCCGACAGCTACCCAGCGATCCAGAACTGCCTCAACCAGGCCCAGGCACAAGGCAAGACGCTGTGGGTGCCGCCCGGCATCTTCTACCTGAAGGGCACGCAGGGGCTGGTCGGCAATGGCGTGACGATCGAAGGCGCCGGCATGTGGCACAGCACGATCTATCGCGACGTGCGACTGCCCCATACGCAAGGCGGCCTGGGTGCCCTCTTCCAGCTGAGCTCGGCCACCGTGCGCCACCTGCACCTGGATTCGAACGCGCGCAGCCGTGAGCCGGTCGACGGTGCCGGTGGCGCGATGGACATCACCGGCAGCAACTGGCTGGCCGAGAAGCTGTGGACGCAGCATGTGCTGTCGGGCTTCTGGGCCTCGGGTACCGTCGGCATGGTGCGCGACAACCGGCTGACCTCGATCTGGGCCGACGGCTGCAACCTGAACAACGTCTCGATGGGCGCGAAGGTCGGCAACAACCTGACCGCGACCAACAACTTCATCCGCGGCACCGGTGACGACGCGATGGCGATCAACTCGGTCAACTACAACGACACCGACCAGGGCCGCGTCTTCTACACACCGATGGCCAACGCCACGCAGACGCACAACACAATGATCGGCGCCTGGAACGGCAAGGGTCTGGGCATCTACGGCGGCAGCGGCCACACCGTCGCCGACAACCTGATCGCCGACACAGCGCGCTACACCGGGCTGGGCGTCGGCCGCTTCGGCGTCAACGGCAACGATCTGCTCTCGTCACACGTCACCGGCAACCGCATCGACCGCGCTGGCGGCAACGGCTTCGACCAGGGGCAGCCTGCCCTGCACATCGGCAACGGCAGCGACGGCCAGAACGTCGGCATCGTCGACGGCATCGATGTCAGCGGCAACACCATCACCGCACCACTGTTCGACGGCATCGGCTTCTCGACCGCGACGAACATCGGCCTGGCGCACAACACCGTGATCGCACCGTGGCGCAACGGCATCGTGGTCAACGCGCCCTTCTACCCGGCTCCGAGCGGCAGCGCGACCCTGACCGAAAACGCGGTGTCAGCACTCGGCGCCAATGCCACCGCGTTCAACAACAGCTCCGGTGGTTTCAACTCAGCGCTGGTCGGCAACAGCTGGCAATCGACCCGCACGCCGCAGCCTTTCCTCGGCCATCCAGTGGCCTTGCCCGGCACCGTGCAAGCAGCCGACTACGACACCGGCGGCGCTGCGATCGCCTACAACGTGCTGTCGGTCAACGGCACCRCCAACGACTACCGCGCCGACGGCGTCAACCTCGAACTGACCGCTGACCAAGGCGGTGGCCACGACATGGGCTGGACCAACAGCGGCCAGTGGTTCCGCTACACCGTCAAGGTCGCGGAAGCAGGCCAGTACACGGTGAAGTTCCGCGTCGCGTCACCCGCTGGCGCACCGGCCGCCTTCCACCTCGCCAACGCCCACGGCCGCGACCTGACAGGTCCCGTCGACGTGCCCGCCACCGGCGACTGGCAGGTGTGGAAGACCGTGAGCGTCAAGCTCAAGCTGCCCGCCGGCCGCCAGGTGCTGACGCTGCAGCAAGACAGCGGCGGCTGGAACATCCACCAGTTCAGCGTGAAGGGCACGCAGGCCGCGCCGTAGCCGTCAGGGCGCCTTGGTCGCTGACGCTTCGGCGGCAGGCGTCGCCCCCAAGTGCTCCGCCAGGAACGCCTCCATCTCGCGGAAGAACTGGGTCCGGTGGGCCTGGTTGCTCAGCTGGTGGTCGCCGTCTTCCTGCTTGATGAAGCGGTAGCGCTTGCCTGCCTTCTTCAACGCGTCCGCCATGTCCTCGCCCTGCTCGAGCGGTACATCGCGATCCAGCGTGCCGTGGATCAACAGTACCGGTGCCTTGATCTGGGCGGCCAGGCGCCGCGGTGAGGTCGCTTTCAGCTGGTCACGGTCGTCCCAGGCTGAGCCGACCTGCACCTTGAAGACTTCAGCGCCGTGGGTGAACTGCCGCTCGTGAGTGGCCAGGTCCAGCAGGTCGGTCACGCCGGCGAAGCTGATGACGCAGCGGTACAGATCGGGCGTCTTCGCCGCCCCCATCAGTGCGGCGTAACCGCCGTAGCTGGCGCCGGCCACGCAGACGCGCGCAGGGTCTGCCGTGCCTCGGGTGGTCAGCCAGTTCACCGCGTCGCTCAAGTCGTCCTGCATCTCGAGGCCCCAGCGCTTCAGGCCGGCGCTCATGTGCTCGTGGCCCAGGCCCGCCGAACCACGAAAGTTGACCTGCAGCACCGCATAACCCCGGTCGGCCAGGAACTGCACCCAGGGGTCGAACTCGTACGAGTCCATGCTGATCGGGCCGCCGTGCGGCAACAGCACCGCTGGCAGCCGCTTCGGCGCCAAGCCCATCGGCAAGGTCAGCAGCACCGGCAACGAAGTGCCGTCGCGCGCTGTCACGGTGTAGCCACGCTTGGTGGCCAATGGCTTGCCGAGCAGCGCCGGGTAGGTCTCGGCCAGCGRGCTCAGCTCACCCTTGTCGCGTTGGCCCAGCAGGTAGCGGCCGGGCGCGCCGTTGCCGATCGAGTACAGCACGTAGCGCGAGCCGTCTTCGCTGAACTGCAGCAGCACGTTGCGCCGATCGGGCAGTGCCTTGTCGATCGCCTCGACGAAGCTCTTGTAGCCCGCATCCCAAATGCCTGCCCCGGCGTCGGCAAACACCCCGGTGCTGATGCCGACCGGCACATGCGTCTTGGGCGCGAGCATCAGCTCGCCGTTCACATCCAGCCGCGGGTGGCTCAGCAGCAGCTTGCGCGGCAGCGCGGGGTCGGCCAGGTCGACCTCGAACACCGCCCGCCGGCCCTCGTGGTCGGCGGTGACGTAGAGCTTGTTGACGTCGTTGCCGAAGCCCATCGGTTCAACGACGTCGCGGGCGAACACGCCGTAGGACCAGGCCGTGCGCCAGTTCGAGCCGTCCGGGTCGCACAGCAGGATGTCGATCTCGGCCCCGCGCTGGCGGGTGCCGACCCGCACACGGTGGGTGGAGTCRGTGATCCAGCCCGTCACGTCCTTGCGGCCCACGTGCACGCGCTGGCGCCGGCCATTGTCGACATCGACCTTGAACACCGAGGGCTCGCCGCCACCGTCATCGTCGTATTCCAGCAGCACATGGTGGCCGTCTTCGGGCAGCCAGTCGATCACCCGGTCCTGGAACTGGGCCATCCGGCTGCCCGAGTCGAACGCCGAGTGGCGGACCAGGTTGACCGGGTCGCTGCCATCGCGCTTGATCGAGATCAGCCGGGTCTCGGCCACGTCGATCCAGCCGCGCCGGCTCGGATAGGCCACGCTGACCAGGAGGCGCTCGTTGTTGGCCCATCGGATCCAGCGGAAGCGGAACTGCCGGTTGTCCGTCTTCAGCAGCGGCGACAACGCGGCGCTGCCCGCCAGATCACGCACGGCCAGCACCGTCAGGTCGCCGGCATTGACGAGCGCGGCGAAGCGCTGGCCGTCAGGTGACAGCACCACCTGCTCGACCATCGGCAGGTTTGCGAAAGCATCGAGCGGCAGCGGCTCAGCCGCGACCGCATGCAGGCACGCCCACAACGAGGCGGCTGCCACGCAGCGCGCCCAGAAACCCCGTTTCATGCTGCCTCCCGCGTTGGCCTAACGCGGCAAATTGTCGGTCGATCGGATGAACTTGGCCACTTCGTCGTGCAGCGTCTTCAGCGACGCCGGATCGTCGTACATCATGTGGCCRGCCGGGTAGTGCTTGACTTCGATGTTGCTGCGCAGCGCTGGCGGCAGCGGCAGCTGGTCGAGCTCGAACTCGGCCGCGAAGAAGGTCGTGGCGAGGTCGAAGTAGCCGGCGTGCATCTGCACCTTCAAGCGTGGGTTGACCTTCATCGCCGCGGCCAGATCGGGCATCACGTTCACCGTCTGCGACAAGGCCATGTCCACGCCAGGCGGCTGGTGTTTCCAGTCCCAGTGGCGCCAGATCTCGATGCCCGGCTTGTAGACCATGTCGCTGCCGAACTTCAGCGTCGTGCGCAGGTAGTGGTTGTAGGTGGCCACGTAGGCCGGGCTGATCGCGGCCGACTGGGCGTCGTAGTCGGCTTCCTTGCTCATGCGGTCCACCGCTGGGCCGGTGTAGCGCGTGTCGAAACGGCCGACGACCTGACCTTGGTCTTCCAGCAGGTTTTGCGTGAACATGCCGCCGTTGATGCGCAGGTCGGCCTTGTCGAGGTAGGCCGGCTTCAGGCCGGTGTAGCGCGCCATCTTCTCGACCACCTGGCGGCGCTTGTCGGCGTCGAGTTTGCTGCCCGCCTGCAAGGCCTGCAGGTAGTCACCCAGCGCGAACTGGCGCACCTCGGCCAACAGCGGTTCCAGCGGTGYCGAGTCATGCGGAAAGGCCGGCAGTCGCCGGTGGTACCAGGCGGTCGCAGCGTAGCTGGGCAACGCCAGCGCATACGGCAGGTCAATGCCCGGGTTGAACTGCGCCTCGTCGACCGAGAAGTTGAAATTCAGGATCTGCGACAGCAGGATCACGCCGTTCAGATCGATGTGCTCTTCACCCTGCAAGTGCGCCGCCAGCACCGCGCTGCGGGTGGTGCCGTAGCTTTCGCCGAACAAGTACTTCGGCGCGTTCCACAGCTGGTGCTGGGTCAGGAACTTCTGGATGAACTGGGCGAAGGCACGCGCGTCCTGGTCGACGCCGAAGAATTCTTTTTCCTTCTCCTTCAGCTTCTCGCGTTCCTTCTCTTTGTCCTTGTCGACCGCGACGATGCGGCCCAGCGCGGTGCCCGGCGCGTCGATGAAGACCAGGTCGCTGACGTCGAGCAGCGAGAACTCGTTGTCGACCAGCTTGTACGGTGCGGACGGGCCGCGCTGGCCGTTCGCCGTCAATACGCGCTGTGGGCCGAAAGCGCCCAGGTGCAGCCACAAGGTGGCCGAGCCGGGCCCGCCGTTGTAGAGAAAGGTCACCGGGCGCGGCGCCGATGGCGAACCGGTGGAACGCTTGAAGTACGCGACGTACGACATCGTCGCGCTGGGCTCTTCCTTGCTGTCGTCGATGACCATCAGCCCGGCCACCGCGCGGTAGTCGATGCGCTGGCCGCCGATCTGCACCGAGCCGGTGGTCTCGCGTTGATGTGGCTGCAGCCGTTCGTCGGCCGCGGCGGATGGGGTCTTGTCGTCGTCTGGCGCCGAGGCGGCGCGGGGCACGTCGACCGGCTTGTTGGCCGCCTTGGTGGCGGGTGCCCAGGCGCTGAGCGCCAGGCCGAGAACGAGGCCGGTGGTGAGGCAGAACTGGTGCATGGTGGGCGATGGAGCCGTGCTGCGAGGCCGGCATCATCGCCCACGCCACAGACTGCGGCATCGGCAAGGTCAGGGAAGCTACGTCAACCCGCGGTCAGCTCGTAGACCACCTGCACCAGCTGCGGCCCGTCCGGGTGCGGCCGGGTGTGGGCGCCCAGGCCGCGCATCAGCACCAGCATGCGGCGGTTCTCGGGCAGCACGTCGCCCACCAGCGCGCGGATGCCCTGGTGCCGCGCGTGGCGAGACAGGCGGTCCATCAGCGTGCGCCCCAAGCCCAGGCTCTGCCAGTCGTCGGCGACCGCGATCGCGAACTCGGCTTCGTCGGGCTGCTCGATGCTGCGCACGTAGCGGGCATCGGCCACCAAGGGCACGGGCGGCAACACCGCGCGGTCACCATCGGCCAGCACCTCGGCCACCAGCGCCACATGGTCGCAATGGTCGATCTCGGTCATCTGGCGCAGCATCGAAGGGCTCAGCTGGCGCAGGCCGACGTGGAAGCGCTTGTGGCGCGACGCCAGCGACAACCCGCCGACAAACGCCTGCTCTGCATCGGCATCGCGTGGCGCGATCGGCCGCAGCAGAACCGCACGCTGACCAGGCAAGGCCAGACGCTCTTCGCGCGGCGGTGCGGCGGCGGGCCGCGCGGCTGGCGGGGCCTCGGGCTGCAGCGCGGCCAGCCAGTGGAAGGCGACGTCCATCACAGCGCACCCACCGCGATCACCTCGGCGGCAGGACGCAGCTCCAACACCGCCGGGCCGCCCAGCGCCTCGACCAGCAGCGGCGCTTCGCTGGCCACGTCAAAGCCGTCACCGGCTTCCAGCACGATGTCGCGCGGGTCGTTGTCGATGGTCACCCAGAGCGTGCCGGCGGCGCTGGCCAGGTGGGCGGCGGCGGCGCCGGTCAGGCGGGTGCTCTGGCCGCGTTCGAGCAGCATCCGGGTGCGGGCGGTGGCGATCATCATGGTCTGCTCCTGGTGGGAACGGGTGGTATGCGTGGTTCGCATGCATGTGGCGCTTGCTTTTGCGCCACCATGGGCCGAATAATCCCGCGTGATGGTATGCGCTGACAAACGATAGTTGTGCATGCCACGCATTCCTGTAGCGCATGCAAAAACCACCCGATCGCCTGCCCCCGCTGGATTTGCTGGCCTCGTTCGAGGCGGCAGCCCGGCATTTGAGCTTCACCCGTGCGGCGGCCGAGCGCTTCGTCACCCAGTCGGCCATGAGCCGGCAGATGCGAGCGCTGGAAGACGAGCTGGGCGTGGCGCTGTTCACTCGCCAGCACCGGGCCCTGGTGCTCACCCCCGACGGCCAACGCCTGCTTGCCGCCTGCACTGCTGCGCTTGGCACGCTGCGCAGTGCGGTGCGCGACATCCGTGCGCCGAACCGGCGCGAGGTGCTGTCCTTGACCACCACACCCGGCTTTGCCGCGCTGTGGCTGATCCCCCGCTTGACCGCCTTCACCCGTGCCCACCCCGGCATCGACGTGCGGCTGGACGCGACGCTGGAAAACCGCAACCTCGCCTCCGATGGCTTTGACCTGGCCATCCGCTACGCCAAGGTCGGCGCGTCCGGCGGCGGCGTGAGGCTGTTCGAAGAATCGATGCTGCCGGTGTGCAGCCCGCGCCTGCTGGCAGAGCTGGCCATCCCCCTGCGTGAGCCGGCCGACCTCGCGCACCACACGCTGCTGCACATGGCACTGGGCAACGATGCCGGTGGCATGCCGGTGGAGTGGGAAAGCTGGTTCACCAGCTGGGGCCTAGCCGACCTGCAGCCAGCCGCGCAGCTGAGCTTCACCAGCTACGCCGAAGCGATCACCGCCGCGGTCGCCGGCCAGGGCGTGGCGATGGGGCGCCGCCCACTGGTCGATGCGTTGCTGGCGAACGGCCAGCTCGTCACGCCCTTCGAGGGCCAGCTGGCATCGCCCCGCGCTTACCAGTTGATCATCGACCCCGCGGCGCGCAGCCGGCCCGCGGTGCGCGCGCTGGAGCATTGGCTGCTGGCCGAAGCAGCGAGAGCGCGGCCAAACGTCGCGGTCGCTGATCAGCGCGGCAGGTAGGCGTTCGCCTCGACCAGTTGCCAGCCCGGTGTCGCGTCCACGCAGTGCCGCAGCAGATAGTTGTGGCCAGCCCCGTACAGCACCAGCAGCCGGTCACCGGGGCGGGCCAGTTGCGCCAGGCGCGCACAGATGCCCAGATTGCGCGCGTACCAGCTGCTGACCAGCGCCACGCCGGGCTGGTCAGCCCCCTGGCCCTGCCGCAGCGCGGTCACGTACCAGCCATGGTCTTCACGGATGCTCTCGGGTTCGTTGAGGCGCCGCAGCAGCTGGCCCACCGTGGCGTGTTGCTGTGCTGCTTCGAACTCGCGCGTGCGCAGCGCCATCGCGTCGACTGAGCGCTGAAAGTCGGCGGCGTCGCCGCTCGTCTTGGCAAAGGCCTGCACCGGCTCGAACGGGAAATCCCCGTCCACATCGATGCCATAGACCTCGGCATGCCCCAGCTGCCGGGCGAGCCGAAAACCGATCTGGTTGATCTCGTTGCGCTTGTCCTGGCCCTGGCCGGCCAGGTAGGCCCGGTAGCTCGGCAGCGCATGCTTCGGCAGCGCGTCGGCATCGGCCTCGACCGCGATGCGCGTGGGCTTGAAGGCGGCCAGTGCATCGACCACCTCGCGCACCTGCGCCTGCCGGGCAGGCTGCAGCACGTCGTCGACCTTGACGTTGTTCAGGTCCAGCCCCGGGTTGCCGAAATGGTAGGACCCGAGCACCAGTACCTGCACGGGCTCTGCCGCGGCGGCCAGCCCCACACCCAGGCACAACGCCACCGAACACCACAGATTCTTCATCGCATCTCCTCGCTGCCGTGGGGCCGGTACCCACTTGCACAACCGGCGGCGGCCACTGTAGGCAGCGCCGCGGCCGGCCGCCCTAACGCGGCGACGAAGCGGCGGATGCCGGCGATGAGCGGAGGATTTGGAGTTGTGCGCCGAGCCAGATGGCACTGGACACGGCGGCAGCAGGGCCGCATTTCACCTGGTAGTCCTGGCCGCTCATGCTGCTGCGGCTGGCGGCCAGTTCGATGAACTGCTCGGTCTTGGCCACGGTGGTCTGGCGTTCGATCGCATCGAGCTTTTTCAGCAGGTGCGACTTCGCCTCGGCACCGCCATACCAGTCACCGTTGCGGTTGAACTGGCAGCCCGAGCTTTCGAGCCGGGCCATCAAGGCATTGATCTCGGCGCGCACCGGCGCCGGCGTCGTGCCGGCCCAGGCCGATGTCGTCATCAAGACGGCCCCGAGAGCCAGGGCCGCCACACCATGCATTCGATCAAGCATTCTTTTGAACAAGTCCTTCGCCATGCGGCGCCGCGCGGAACGCCGGCGTCTGCTCGGCCTGGTCCGTCCAGGCCGACAAGGCCGGGAAGGCTTCGGCCTGCACCACATCCGGCAGCATACGTTGAATGAAGTGCCAGGCCACCGCAGTGCTGACGCCCGCCTGGTCCAGCCGGCCCAGCGGCGCTGCGAACGGGTGGCGGCCCACGGCGTCGTCGAGCTTCTGGCAGGCCGCGTGCAGTTGGCCGGTGACCCGGTCCAGCCACGGCTGGTGCTGCTTGTCGGCCGGTCGCAACTCGCGCTCGTAGATGATCTGTACCGCCTTCTCGCAAGCGGCCAACGCGAGACCGATGCGGTGCAGCGCGTGCTGGCGATCGGGCAGCGTCGACGGCATCAACCGCAGCTCGGGCGCGGCCAGCGTCTCGGCGTAGTCGAGGATCAGCGACGAATCCATCAAGATCTCGCCGTCATCGCAGACCAGCGTCGGCGCCTTGACCACCGGGTTGATTTCGCTGAAGTGTTTGAAGGTCCGGAAGACCGACAGGTTGTGGTGTTCGAAGCGCAGCCCCAGCAACTGCAGCGATATCGCGACGCGCCGCACGTAGGGTGAATCCAGCATACCGATCAATTGCATGGCGTCTCCTCAGGGTTGGTCGAAAGGCGTAGACGTTGGCAGCTTGCGCTGGTTCGGTGAACCACGTATTTCACCGATCTTCATGCGCTTCATGCCCACGTGTCCAGTGCCCACCCTGATGCCAGCAGGCCAAGCACAGCGCCGCCCAGCCGAAACAACTGCTTGCCAAGACAAGTAGAACTGCGGGTCGATCCAGGTAGTTTGGCGGATTGCCCGGCATCGGAGGCGACGTCGAAGATCGCGGCTTCCGTCGTGCGCTCGATGCCGCGACGCCCTTTCAACCCAACTGCGGATGAACTCAGCATGACGTTTTCGATGGTTCGAAGCTGGCCCGGCGTGGTGATGGCATCGGTCGTGATGCTCGGCGCGACGCCGGTGCAAGCCGCTCAATACCCGGTCAGCGACGCGGCGGGTTTGCAGTCGGCCCTGGGCAAGGTCGTGCCTGGCGATGTGATCGTGCTGGCCGCGGGCACCTATCGCGGCAGCTTCGTCGCGACACGCAGTGGCGCGAAGGGCAAGCCGATCACGCTGAAGGGGCCGACTGGTGCGGTGCTGACCAACAGCGGCTACGGCTTCAGCTTGAAGGCCAATTACTGGAAGCTCACTGGCTTCACGGTCAACGGCGCGTCCAAGGGCATCGTGCTCGACAACGCACACAACAACCTGCTCGACAAGTTGACTGTCAAGAACGTCGACGGCGAGGGTATTCACTTCCGCACCTTCAGCTCCGACAACGTGCTGCGCAACAGCACCGTCAGCAACACCGGGCTGGACACACCCGGCTACGGCGAGGGCGTCTATGCCGGCTCGGCCGTTTCCAACTGGCCGGTCTACACCGACGGCAAGCCCGACACCAGCGACCGCAATTGCATCGCCAACAACCACATCGGCCCCGGCGTGACGGCCGAAGGCATCGACCTGAAGGAAGGCACGACCGGCGGCATCGTCGTCGGCAACACCTACGACGCGACTGGCATCTCGGGCGAGAACTACGGTGACAGCTTCATCGACGCCAAGGGCAACGGCTATCACATCTACGGCAACAAGGTCAGCAACCCGGGCCACACCAGCGTGTTGAAAGACGGCTTCCAGACCCACGTCGCCTACACCGGCTACGGCAAGGACAACATCTTCCAGGCCAACACCGTCGACCTGCAGTCCAGCGGCTACGGCTTCTACATCACCACCTCGGGCACCGGCAACAAGGTCTGCACCGATAACAACGTGACGCACGCCGGCTCGGGCGTGGCCAATGTGTCGCAGGTCAGCTGCTCCAACCCGCAGCCGGTGTGCCCGAAGGTGTTGCAGCAGGCCTTGCGCTGAAGACGCCTTCGGCCGCTCAGGCGGCGTGCTTCACCAGCTCGCCGCCGCGCACAATGCTGCGCAGGTGTTGGCCGTTCGCGGCCAGCAGGCCGATGTCGGCGAGTGGATCGCCGTCGACCAACAACAGGTCGGCCTGCGCACCGGGCGCGATGCAGCCGATCTGGCCGTCCATCAGCATCATCTCGGCGCCGGTCGACGTGGCCTGGCGCAGGATCTCCAGCGGCGTGAACACCTCGCTGCGCAAGGTGAACTCGCGGCACTGGTCGGTGTAGGTGCGGCCGAGCAAGTCGGTGCCGTAGCAGACCTTGACGCCGGCTCGGCGCATCGCGTCCAGCCCGGCGATGGCCTGGTGGAACACCTGCTCGACCTTGGCCTGGCTTTGCGGCGGAAAACCCAGTGAACGCCCCTGCTCGACCAGCGCGAAGATGATGGACATCGTCGGCACGATGTAGGCGCCGCGCTCGGCGACGAAGCGCGCGGTCTCGTCGTCGATCAAGGTGCCGTGCTCGATGCTGCGCACGCCGAAGTCGACGCAGCGGCGCACCGCGCTGGCTGGGTGGCAATGGGCCGAGGCATAACTGCGGCGCTCAGTGCATTCATTGACGATCGCGCGGATCTCGTCTTCGCGGTACTGGTTCATCCAGATCGGATCGGTCGGCGAAGCGACGCCGCCCGAGCCCATGATCTTGATGCAGTGCGCACCTTGCCGCAGTTCTTCTCGCGTCGCGCGAATGCACGCGTCGACGCCGTCGGCGATCACCGCGAAGGTGTTGGCCAAAGGCGAACCGGCGCAACCGCAGACCGACTCGTAGCGCGRCCTTTCTTCGATCGGCCGCATGTCGCCATGGCCGCCGGTCATCGACAGGATCTTGCCCGAGTACAGGTAACGCGGCCCGCGCACCAGCCCGTCGGCCAGCGCACGCCACAGCGAGTGGTTGCCGCCGCCGATGTCGCGCACGGTCGTGAAGCCGCAATCGAGCGCGTAGCCCAGCATGCGCACCRCATGCGCCGTGCGGTAGGCCTCGCCCATCGCGTCGATCTTCGCCACCGCCACGTCGCTGGCAAAGGCGTGCACGTGGCAGTCGATCAAGCCGGGCATCAGCGTGCGGCCGGCACAGTCGATGACGCGCGTGTCGTCGGGCGCCGCGAGTGGCGTGTCCGACAGCTCCTGGATCAGCCCGTCGGCGACGCGCAGCCACATCCCTTCCGCACAATCGGCGTTCGTGCCGTCGAAGACGCGGGCGTTCTTGAACAGCAGCGATGCCATCGGTAGCCGTTACTTGCCGACGTTGAGGA
>NZ_JBFUGE010000161.1:0-11901 GCF_056403075.1 Ideonella sp. P3_A4
ATCCTGATCAGCGGCATCGCCGGCTCGATGCGCTGGATCGTGGCCGAGGCCAGCGTGGCCGAGTTGGCCGGTGCGGCGACACGCGGGCGCACCGTTGGCCTGTTCGGCACGATGATCAGCCTGACCTACGTCGCCGGCCCGGCGCTGCTGGCCTGGGTGGGCACCGAGGGCGACGCGGCCGAACGTTCACGTTGGACAGCGGTGGCCATCGGCGGCCTCGGCGTGCTGGTCGGCCTGGGCATGCCGCAGATGAACAGCCACCTGAGCGTGGCCGGTGCGGCCGTGCCACGCCTGGGCTGGCGCGGCATCGTCGACGCGATGCGTGCTGCACCGCTGCTGCTCGTGGCGGGCGCGATGGGCGGGTTTTACGAAGCCGGCAGCACCGGTGTGCTGCCCTTGTACGGCTTGGCACTTGGGCTGGGCAGYGGCATGGCGGCGCTGCTGGTCTCGGCCTGCGGCCTGGGCGGCATGTTGACGATGGCGCCGGTGGGGCTGCTGGCCGACCGCTGGCCCCACCGCCGCATCTACCTGCTGGCAGCGGCCCTGACGGCGCTGGCGAGCCTGGCCATGTTGATGGTGCCGGCCTGGCCGCTGCTGGCCTATGCCGTTGCCGCGGCCTGGGGCGGCACCGGCGGTGCGATGTACACCTTGGCGATGGCCGATGCCGGTGCCCGCGGCACCGGCGTCGCGCTGGTCAACTTCACCGCGGTGCTGGTGCTCAGCTACACGTTGGGTGGCAGCGTTGGCCCGCTGCTGGGCGGGTTGGCGCTGAGCCTGGCGCCGGGTTGGGGCCTGCCGATGTTGATGACGGCGGCGGCGCTGGCGGGCTGGTTGGTCTTGTGGCGCAGCGCGTAGCGAATGCCCCCAGGGCCGGCTTGCGCACGGCCCACCACCCGCGGGGGGTCAAGCAAAGTGGCAAAGCCACATTGGCTTGAGCCGACAGTCGCTCAGCGTTTGCTGGCCGCCAGCGCCTCGACCGCGTCGGCAGCACGGCCGACAGCGTCGTCGTTGACGAGTCGATGCGCGAATGTGTTGCAACGTGCCTTGAGCGGCTCGTCCTCGATCAGGTGGCGCAATGCATCGGCCACCGCGGCGGGGCGGTAGCGGCTGGGCAGCAGTTGCCGCGCGACGCCCAGGGTCTCCAGGTGGTGGKCGTTGTCGAACTGGTCATAGCCCATCGGCCGCACCAGTTGCGGCACACCGGCCAGCAGCGCCTGGCTGGTGGTGCCGATGCCACCGTGATGCACCAGGGCGGCCAGCCGAGGCAGCAGGGCGCGGAACGGCGCATAGGGCACGTGCAGCACATCGCTCGGCAAAGGCTGCGGCCATTGCACGTCTCGTGCGATCAGCAGACCGCGGCGCCCGAGGCGCTGGCAGGCGGCCAGCGAGTTCGCAAAGAACTCGTGCGACTGCGCGTTGGCGGTGCCGGTGGTGAAGCCGATCGGYGCATCGCCCGCCTGCAAAAAGGTGGACAGCTCAGGCGACAGCGTTTGGACGTCGCCATGGTCGTACATCGGAAAGCCCGTGAGCACCACACCAGCAGGCCAGTCGGACTGCGGAGGCGCGAACCACGGCGGGAACATCGCCAGCGTCAGGTCGGCTTGCTGCAGCCACGCGTCGCACACGCGTTGCACAGGTGGCAGGCCAAGCGTGGCGCGGTAGTCGTTCAGCGGCGCCGTGAGCAGCGGGTCCAGAAAGAACCGGTCCATCAGCGACCAGAAGCCGCGCTGAAGGCCACGCGGCAGGCGCCCCAGCAAGCCCCACGGCGTGATGCGGGGTGCCCGCTCCAGCGAGCGGAACACCGACGGCGACAGGTGTACGGTGGCCGTGGGCACACCATGCGTTTCGCCCAGCAGCCGCGTGGCAAAGGCGAAGGTGCTGCCGATGGCCACCGTGTCACCGGGCACCACGTGCTCGATCATCGCCTGATGACCCGGGCGCAGTGCCTGCATGAACGACTCGGCGACCAGTGGCCAGCCAGCGCGGTGGTGGGTGACCTCTGGCCGCTTGAGCAGCGCTTCGGCCTCTGCCGCCTGGCCGGTGGGAATCAGCGGCAGTCCGGAGGCGAAGGGCTCGAAGACCTCGTTGGCGAACAGGAACACCTCGTGTCCGCGTGCCCGCAACGCCCTGCCGATGGCCACGAACGGCAGCGTGTCACCCAGGCTGCCGAGACAGGCGATCAGAACCCGCATGCATCTCCCCGATCTTCTTGATGGATGTCGGGTCGATTGTGCGGGCGCGAGCCTTGGCTGCCGTGGACCACGGGGTGACCATCGGCTGGTCGATAATCCGCGCGCCATGAATCGAGCCTTGCACCGCCGCCCCTCGGTGCCCACCCGCGTGTGGGCATGGGTCGTCGCGGTGTTGTTGCTGGTCCAGGCCGCCGTGCCTTTGCTCGCCACCGCCGCCGCTGCCCAGCGCGGGGTCGACCTGGTCGAGATCTGCTCGGTGTATGGCGCGCGGCTGGTGCAGATCGATGCCGGCTCGCCCGACAGCAAATCGACGCCGATGCCCGGCCAACACGCCGGCGGCTTCGACTGTGCCTTGACGCCGCTGCTGGCCAGCACGGCGTTGCCCACTCCGGTGGCTGCGGTGGTCTTGCATGCGCCGCCGCAGGCCTTCACCACCGTGGCGCCGGCCACCGAGGCCACGACGCTCGACGCCAGCCAGCGTTGGCTGGCCGCTCAGTTGCACGCACCACCTCGCTCGGTCTGATCTTCATCACAGCCTGAACCTGGCCTCGGGGCCTGCCCCGAGGTCGCTGTGCTCGCGCGCTGCCGTCTGGCTGCGCGCGGGCGATCCGATCCGAAGCACCATGTCCAAGTTTCCCTTTCGCGCGGGCGCGCTCGCCCGCGCCTGTTCGCTCGTCTGCGGCGGTCTGAGCCCCGTCCTCCATGCCCAAGGCGTGGCGACCGAGGCCGAACTCGCGCCCATCGTCGTCACCGGTGCGGCCATCCGCAGTGGCCTGCCCGGCAACCTGCCCGGCAGCACCGCGAGCAAGACTGCCGAACAGCTGCGCGAGCAGAACCTGTTCAACCCCGAAGACGCGCTGCAGTACGCGCCGAACACGACCATCCGCAAGCGCTACCTCGGCGATCGCAATGCGCTGATCGCCGGCCGCAGCTTTGGCACGCTGCAGCCGTCGCGTGCGCTGGTCTACCTCGACGGCTACCTGATCAGCAACTTCCTCGGTCGCTTCGATGCGCCGCGCTGGAACATGATTTCGCCCGAGGCGATCGAGCGGGTCGATGTGCTGTATGGCCCGTACTCGGCGCTGTTCCCCGGCAACTCGATCGGCACCACGGTGGCGGTGACGCAGCACGCGCCGCAGGCCTTCGAGCTGAGCGGCCGGGTCAGCGGATATAGCCAGCACTTCGACCAGTACGGTCATGCAGATGATTACGCGGGCCATCAGCTGTCGCTGCACCTGGGCCATCGGCTAGCCTCGGGCCTGTGGCTCGCGGCCGATGCGAACCACCAGGATTCGACCTCGCAGCCGATGCAGTACTTCACTGTATTGGCCGATGCGACGGGTGCCTTCCCGGCGGTGACCGGCACGCCCAAGACAGTCAGCGGCATCGTCTACGACACCGACCCGAAAGGGTTCAAGCGCGCGGTCTTCGGCGCCAGCGGCGGCGCCATCGACCACACGGTGCAAGACACGCTGAACCTGCGCGCCGGCTATCGCTTCGCGCCCGAGATCGAAGCCAGTGGCATGGCCTCTTGGTGGCACAACGACACCATCACCCACAACCAGACGTTCCTTCGTGACGCCTCCGGCGCCGCGGTCTGGTCCGGCCTCGTCACGGACGGCACGAACAGCTTCGACGTTCCCACCGCAGCCTTCGCCCCCTACACACGCGAAGAGACGCACCAGCAGCTCGGCGCAACGCTGAAGACCCGCCATGCCAAGGGCTGGAACGCCTCGCTGGTCGTCTCCGACTACCGCATCCTCGACGACACCAACCGCCAGGCGAGTAACCCCGATCCGGTGGCGGCCGATGGCGGTGCCGGCAGCGTGACGAGGCGCAACGGCACCGGCTGGAACACCGCCGAGCTGCAAGCCAGCTGGACGCCGACAGACGGCGACTGGACCGCCGGCCGCCACACGCTGGCCTTCGGTGCGCACCGCAATGGCTACCAACTCGACAACACCGTGGCCAGCATCGATGCCCCCGGCGACTGGCGCAAAGACGCCGGCACGGTGTCGCAGTTCTACCGCGGCCGGACCGAGGTGATGGCCCTCTATGCGCAAGACGCTTGGCGCCTGGCCGACGATTGGCGGCTGACGCTGGGCTGGCGCGAAGAGTGGTTCCGCGCGTTCGAAGGCCAACAGCTCGGCAAGGGCGTGACGGTGGCCTACGACAGCCGCCGTCTGCGCGGCCATTCGCCCAAGGCGGCGTTGGCGTTCACCGCCAGCGACAGCATGTTGCTCAAGCTCAGCGCCGGCCGTGGTGTGCGCTTCCCCAACGTCGAAGAGCTCTACAACGGCACGGTCACACAGACCAGCCAGACCCTGTCGGACCCGAACCTGAAGGCCGAGACCTCGGACGCGATCGAGCTGAGCGCCGAGCAGGAATGGGATCGGCAGCGCCTGCGCGTGTCTCTGTTCCATGACGACGTCAAGAACGCGATCCTGCGCCAGTCGACCACCGACCCGGCGGTCTGCAAGACCACTGGCAACGGCAGCGGTTCCACCTACACCTGCGTGCAGAACGTCGACCGGGTGAAGACGACCGGCATCGAGCTCGCCTGGTCGGCGCAGGACTTGGGGCTCAAAGGCTTCGGCCTCGATGCGAGTGCGGCCTACACCTTTCACAGCGAGGTGGTCGCCAACAAGAACGACCCCGCGATGGTGGGCAAGTGGTGGCTGCGCGTGCCACGCACCCGGGCCACGCTGCAAGCCAGCTGGCGGCCCGATGAGCATTGGCTGTTCGCGGCGGGCTTTCGCCACCAGGGCCGCGCCTACAACGACACCTACAACCTTGACACCCACCCGGATGTCTACGGTGGCATCTCGAAGCTCAACCAGCTCGATCTGCGCGGTGCCTGCAAATTCAGCCGGCAGCTCGAACTGGCGCTGGGCGCCAACAACGTGACGGACCAGCGCGCCTACCAGTCGCACCCGTATCCCGGCCGCACGCTGTTTGCCGAGCTGCGGTTCGCGCTTTGAAAGGCCACCGATGACTGCGACCCCTTTCGAAGCCCCGCAGCGCAAGGCGGCCCTGCGCCGGCTGTTCTGGCGTTTGCATTTCTGGGCCGGCCTGATCGGCGCACCGATCGTGTTGTTCGCCGCACTGACCGGCCTGGTCTACGTCTTCTCGCCACAGATCGAGGCCTGGCGCCATGCCGACATCGACCACGTCGCAGAAGGCACATCGGTGCTGCCGCTCGACCAGCAGGTCGCGGCCGTGCAAGCCGCCCACCCGGACGAAGCATTGCGCTACGTGGTGCCCGCGCACCACGCCGGCGACAGCACGCAGGTCTACCTGCGCGCGGCCTACGAGCACCATGCCCATGGTGGCCGAGGCGAGCACGATCACGGGCTGCCCACCGGCAGCATCGTCTATGTGAACCCGTACACCGGTCAGGTGCTGGGCCAGTTGCAAGAGATGCAGCGCTTCAAGACCTGGGCCAGGAAGCTGCACTCCAGCGCGTTGCTGGGTGACGGCTGGCGCTGGCTGCTGGAGCTGGGTGCCAGCTGGATGCTGGTGCTGTTTGCCACTGGTCTGACGCTGTGGTGGCCGCGTTCGGCCGCACGCGGTGGGCCGGGCTGGCGCGCGCTGATCCCGTCTCTGGGCCGCGGGCGGCGCAGCTGGCGCGACTGGCATGCCTCGGTCGCCATCGTGCTGGGGCTGGTGCTGTCGGTGGTGTTGGTCACCGGCCTGACCTGGGCCCGCTACAGCGGCGAGAACTTCAAGGCGGCGCAAGACGCGCTGGGCCAGTCCGCGCCCAGACCTGACAAGAGCTTGCAGTCGACACCGACGGCAAGCCGGGCGCCGCTGGGCTGGCAAGCCGTCTACGAGCACGTGCGGGCGAATGCACCTGACGTGACGATGCAGCTGACCCCACCGGCCGGCCCCACAGGCACCTGGCGCGCCGAGAACTTCGACCGCAGCCAACCGACCGGGCGCTTCACGCAGGTGATCGATGCCTATTCGGGGCGGGTGCTGTTCAGCCGCGGGTGGGACAAGCTGCCACTGCTGTCGCGCGCCACCGCCGTGGGGATCCCGTTCCACCGCGGAGAGTTCGGTCTCTGGAACCAGGTTCTGCTTGCACTGGCTGCATTGGCCGCCATCTTCTCGGTGCTGTCGGGCCTGGTGATGTGGTGGCTGCGCCGCCCCCATGGGCAGTTGGCAGCGCCACCGCTGGTCGTGTCTGATCTGCGCCTGGCACCGAGATGGGTCTGGCCAGTCGGCGCCGCGCTGGGATGGGCGCTGCCGGTGTTCGGCTGCAGCTTGGCCGTGCTGCTGGGGATCGAGGCGCTGCGTTTGCTGGTGGCACGAAGTCGACTGTAGGAGACGTGGTCGCTACCCCGGAATGTGGGCGGGGCCCGCCGACATGACTGCCGACGGGCCCCGCATGGCGAGCTCGAAGCTCGAAAGGAGCGATGCGCTCAGGTCAGTTTTTCGAGCCCTCGAAGAACTCGCGGATGAACTCGCGCACGTCCCTCGTCGGGCCAGCGGGGCCGACCACCGTGGTGGCCATCGGCGCCATTTCGCGCGGAGCGGCAATCTTCGGCAAGCTGCCGGCGAGCGGTACGGTGATCCAGGAGTTCTTGGTGTCGACAGTCGCGGTGACGGCTTCGTACGCGATCAGCGGGTTGGGCTTCTCCGCCGTGATGACCACGCCGAGGTTATGGCCCTTGGCGAAGATGCGGTCATCAGCATTGATCTCCCAGGTGATCTCGTACCACTGGCCCGGCACCAGGTCTTCCTTGACCTTCCACGACTTGTGGTGGCCGAGGTCGGCAATCGTGCGCGAGACGATGTAGGCGGTGTTGCCGTTGTAGTCGACCACTCGCGCCTGCAGGCCGGCGGCCTTGCGATCGACCTTGACGCGCAAGGTGATCGTGGCGGTGCCGGACTCGCGCACCTGGTCCGTGAGCTGGTTGCTCAGGAACACCAAACGGTCGCCGCGTGCCTGGTTCGGGTTCGCCACGATCGAGTCGCTCGAGTAGTCGCTCGCCTGCTTGAAGGTCAGGTAACGCTCGGCCCTGGACGATTGCGCGGTCAGCGAACCACCCAGCGGAGAGGTGAGCTGCAGCTTCTGGTCCTGCGTGCCGGCCGGCGGCCACACCGCGTCGGTCGACCAGGTCATGTCTTCGCGCTGGATGATGGCCTGCGGCTCGTTCGGCAACCCGTTGTCCAGGCCTTGCAGGTAGTAGTCGAACCACTGCAGCAGCGGGGTGCTGTAGGTGGAGCCGAACTCGTAGTACGGCTCGACGTGCTGCTTCTGGTGCAGGAAGATCCGGCGCTCGATGCCGTACTTGCTCAGCTCGTTCCACCACTCGCCGAAGTGGCGGGTCTTCACGTTCTCGTCGGTCAGGCCGTGCACCACGAAGACGCTGGCCTTGACCTTCGAGGCGTTGACCCGGAAGTCGCGCACCGACCACCACTTGCTGTAGCTGCCCGTCGGGTCGTCCGACTTGGTTTGCAGCACCGGCGTCAGGTCTTTGCAGACCTGGCTGTCGTAGTGGCTGACGTAGTCGGCCAGGAAGGCCACGTACTCTTCGTAGAACGGAATGCCGTTGCCGCGCGTGTAGTCGTACCAGCTGGAGATGGCGGCCACCGGCACGATGGTCTTCAGGCCTTCGACGCCGGTGGAGGCGACCGCGTTCGCGATCGTGCCGTCCCACGAGACGCCGATCATGCCGCTCTTGCCGTTGGTCCACTGGGTCGCGTCTGCGTCGCTGCCGTCGTCGTGGTGGCCCTTGGCCCTGCCGTTGGCCCAGTCGATGACGGCCTTGGTGCCGAGCACCTCACGGTTGCCGCCGACATCTTCGCAGCCGGTCGAGAAGTCTGTTCCCGGCAGCGCCACGGTCGCGACGGCATAGCCCCGCGGGACGAAGAAGTCGGTCTCCCACGCGTCGCGCGCGCTCTGGAAGAAATACGGCGACGCGTGGATGATCAGTGGCACCTTCGCGCCCCGTGCCGCGTTCGGGCGAGTGACCTCGACCTTGATGGTGTCGATCTTGCCGTCCTGGTCGCGGTCGAAGCCGGTCTCGACGTTGATGACCTCCTTCACGGCCTCTGCCATGTTGAAGACGGGCACCGTCTGGTTCCCGACCACCCAGGGCCGAGCGAAGGCGGCCTGGGCTGCCGAAGCGGTTGCAGTGAAAGAGCCCAGCGTGGCAGCCATCGTGCACACGCCGAACAAGGCCAGCGATTTCGAGCGATGGCCGATCGATTGTGTTGAAGTCATGGGTGTCCCTTGAGAAGAACTGATCGTGCAGATTCAGCGCATGGGCGGCGGCGGCGCTGCGGCGAGGATGATCCTGGAAAGCGAACCGCAGTTTGTTTCGAAAGTGACCCCCAAAACATCATGGATCGTCAGGTCGGCCGGCGTCGACGGCATTCGGACGTGCAAGCGTGAACACCAAAGTAGCACTTGCTCAGACCATGGGTATTGGCAAACGCTACCTCAGGCCCGTGTGCGCCAGCGTCGGGCGATGCAGTACTCTACTTGCGGCGTTATGCCAACTTGAGGCCCTTGCCGGCCAGGCACACCGATGACCGTCACCTCCCGCAATGAGGCTCAGCTGCGAGCCGACGACATCCGCGCGTTTCGTCATGAGCTGTCGCGACTCGAACTCGAAGGTGTTCTGCAAATCGACGAAGCGCAGCGCGGCGCGGTGGCCAAGCACCACGACGCGCTGCTGGCCACGCTGGCCAGCGGCTTCGACATCGACCGTGATCCGAAATCAAAGCAGCTGTCGCTTGGCATGCGCATCGCGTCGTTCATCGGTGCCATCGCGCTGGCGGCCAGTGTGTTCTTTTTGTTCTATCAGTTCTGGGGCTACTTCTCGACCGCGGCGCAGGTGGCCGTGCTGGTCGGCGTGGGCGTCGGCGCCTTCGTGTTGACGATGGGCGTCGCGCGCCGAGACGAGACGGGCTACTTCACCAAGCTGGCGGCGATGGTGGCCTTTGCCTGCTTCGTGCTCAACGTCGTCATGCTCGGCCAGATCTTCAACATCACACCATCCGACAAGGCGTTGCTGCCCTGGGCGGCGTTTGCCTTCCTTCTTGCATACACGTTCGAACTGCGGTTGCTGCAGGCGGCCGGCATCCTTTGCCTGATCGCTTTCATCTCGGCGCGGACCGGCACCTGGAGCGGCATGTACTGGATCCACTTCGGCGAACGGCCGGAGAACTTCTTCCCCGCGGCCCTCGCGATCTTCATGCTGCCTCAACTGCTCGACCAGTCCAGATACTCAGGCTTTGCGGCCACCTACCGGGTCTTCGGCGCACTGACCCTGTTCCTTCCCATGCTGGTGCTGGCGAACTGGGGGCAGGTGAGCTACCTTGATCTCGATCGCGACCTGATCGAAAGCCTGTATCAAACCATCGGCTTCGTCGGCACGGCAGCGTTGATCTGGTATGGCGCGCGGCGCCACTGGCCCGAGGTGGTGAACACCGGTGTCACGCTCTTCGTGATCTTCTTCTACACCAAGCTCTTTGACTGGTGGTGGGAGTCGATGCCCAAGTACCTGTTCTTCCTGGTGATGGGCCTGACCGCCATCCTGTTCTTGTTGGTCTTCAAACGGCTGCGCCGGGTGACCCCATGAAGTGGACACGCAAATCCGCGTTGATTGCGGGCCTCGCCCTCATCACCACGACCAACCTGGTGGCGCTGGGCGGGGCGGCCTACAACCGGTCCGGCGAGCCGGACAGCGTTTTCAGCGTGACGCAGCGGGAACTGCGGCCGCCCTTTGAAGGAATTCACAGGAGTGAGAACAGCGGGTTGACGCTGCACCTGCGTTGGCGCGTGCCGCTGCAAACCGAGATCCGGAGCGTCTACGCCTTCGATGGTGAGGGTGGGGGTGCCCCCACCTGGCTCGACGCGGCCAAGATGGCCGAACTCGGTTTCGACCAGAAGACCGCTGTCCATCGTTCAGGCGCAGATGCAGACTGGCGTCGTGAGCGCCAGCTGCCCAGGGACGTGCTCGTGGTGCTGGAAATGGACGGGCCGGTCTATCAGCAAGCGCTCGAGCGCGCCAGGCAAGCCGCCAAGCAGGTGGAGTCGAAGAACGAGCGGGGCGAGGGCAAGAAAGACGCCCAAGAGATCATCGACAGGGAAGAGCGCGGAAGCAGCCGGTTGTTCGCGGTGGATGCCGGCCTCGATCGCGAAGCGCTGCGGGCGAAGTACCCGGACCGCAAGACATACGCAATCGTTCGCGGTCAGGTGCGCCCCGCCTGGGAGCCTTCCGGCAAGGTGGGCGGCGCCCTCTACGATCTGAGCGCGGCAGCGATCAACGTGCCTGTGGAAATGCGTGGTGCGTTCGAAGGCGTGTTGCCACTGAGCTACCAGCGGTCAAAGGACGAAGGCCGGCACTTCGAGGCCCAGGTCGCGTTTGGCCAGCGGCTGGAGCCTTGGCTCGTTGCCGCGACCCCAAAGTAGCGCTCGTCCGCGCCTTCTATCGAAACCTGGTTTGCTTTGATAGGCTGGCGAGGCCGCGCCCGCGCGAAGCCGGAGCCGCTGAAAGCCGTCCCCTTGCCAACCGTCGAGCCCTTGCCGCTGCTCTACAGCTACCGCCGATGCCCCTATGCGATGCGGGCCCGCATGGCCCTGCTTCAGGCGAGGGTGAACTTTCAGGCCGTCGAAATCGTCCTGCGCGACAAGCCCGCTGAGTTGCTGCGCCTGTCGCCCAAAGCCACGGTACCCGTTTTGCTGTTGCCGGACGGACAGGTGCTGGACGAGAGCTGGGACATCATGCGCTGGGCGCTGGAGTCGCGCGATCCCGATGGCTGGTGGCGCCGCGCTCAGTCCCCCGAGAACCTCGCGCTGCTGCAATGCAACGACGGCGACTTCAAACACCACCTGGACCGCTACAAGTACCCCGAGCGCTACCCAGCGGAAGCGAGACCCCGCGATGGGGTGCGCTCGCAGGCGGTGCAGGCCCTGCTCGATCCGCTGGAGYAGCGCCTGCAAAGCCAGCGCTATCTGGGTGGCACAACGCCATGCGCCACCGACCTGGCGATCTTTCCCTTCGTGCGTCAGTTCGCAGCCGTGGAGCCGGGTTGGTTTGACGAGCAGGCGCTGCCGGCACTCAGAGCCTGGCTAGCGGCTTGGCTCGACAGCGAGTTGTTCGCGATTTGCATGACGAAGCTGCCGCCTCAGTCTGTTGCTGGCTTTCCTACGCTGTCGGCCTGAGCCGGCGGGTTGTGGTCGACGGATGGGCCGTAGTCGGCCGTCTCGTGCCTTCCCCGCGCGTCGACAGGCTCGATAGAGCCGTCTATATAACAGATCATCATGACGTCATGAGAAATGTCGCGTGATGTTCGGCCGGATCGTTCCTCACAGCCGGTTGCAACTGCCTGATCGTCGATGTCGCGATCGGAGATCGCTTTCCGTCCTTCTGGATAGGTGGGGTTCGTGGGAGCACGCATCAGCCACCATATTCATTAATCTAATAAGTTATGTACATACCTAAAAGTTTCAAGCTGGCGACCTGCGCATTGTTGGTTTCTTCTTCGATGGCCGTCCAGGCCAAGTACAAGGAAGAGTATCTCGAGTACAGCAAGGGTTGGGGGTCGGTTGTCGCCGACTTCAATGGCGATGGCCATGACGACATCTTCGTCTGCGGTCATGACGAGGACGACCAGGTCTGGTACTGGACCAAGAACGGCTACAAGCCGGCCGAACAGGTCTTCGAGCATGTCGACCGGCACGACTGCGACG
>NZ_JBFUGE010000162.1:0-11844 GCF_056403075.1 Ideonella sp. P3_A4
TGCGAGTGCAGCGAATGTGCTGATTCGCTGCAGAGGGTTTGCTGCTACCTCAAGCCAACCCAAAATGCTGTCGATGGCTTGGCTTCGTTGTGATTGAGGAAGTACCGGCACTAGTTGAGCGAGAAGGCCTGTACGGTTGCCAGTGTCGGTCACGTGACTGATTTCCGTCGCCAACTGCAGTCGCTCTTCCGTCGGCAGGTTGGGAGCTATGCCCGCGAGGTAGCCGAGGCGGTTATCGGGCGATTGGAGCTCGGCAACGTTGATCGCCTGGCGGAGCGTGATCAGTCCTTCACCAAGCCCCATGGCCAACAACTCACTCGGGATGGTGGTTCCTTGTGATTTCACGCTGCTGACGCACAAGGCAATTCTGATCCTTAGCCGCAAGGCCCTGCTTGCTTGGCCTGCGTAGGTGCCGCTGGGTTGCATCGCTGCCAACATGGCGGTTAGCGAGCCGGCATAGCCAATGAGATCCGTATCGAGGCGAGACCAAGCCAACCTCCAGCCGTCACTCAGAACGAGTTCGACATCGTCCAGTGTGGCGTCTGACAGCTGGCGCAGATGATCCACGTGGTGCCGTAGAACGTAACCTGGTGCCAGAGTGCTTGGGTCGGCGACCAACGCACGCGTCATGCGACGCCCCCAGGCTACGAAGGCACGCTGCACAGACTGCAGTGTTGTCGAATCGAAACGTTCCTCTCGCAGGTACTCACCCAGCTTGGGGTGGTTCAGCACGTAGCCACGATCAGCACTTCCGTCACCAGCGACAAATCGGGCCAGCGGTCTGATGAATCGGTCCGACGAGGCAGGTCTGGCAATGTTGCGAAGATCACAAACCAAGTCAGTCAAGTGCGAGCCCTGAATAGGCCCCAAGGCCGCTGCAAGAACGGCCAAGGTCATATCGATGCTGTCGGGATCGCTTTGCGCCCAAGCCCATTGTTGAGCATTGAACGCACGCGAAAAGTATGCCGCGAACCCAGGCGACATTCCCTCCAGCGCGTCGACGAGAACATGCGCGCCGCCGACCACCGCGGCCCGCAGATCGTCCGCGTACAGCGCTAGCAACAAAGGCTCACCTGCAGTCAGCACAACGAGGCGATCAATCAAGGCATCAGTCAAGGCGGCGCCGGAGATCCCGACGCTTTCGAGGATCGGCGTCACTGCCTTGCGTCCGAGCAGTGCAAGGTCTTCTGCTGTGGCTTGGCCGACGCCTTGCCAGTCAAGCCTAGCGAGCCAGCCGACCGGTCCTGTGTCGCCGGCTTGCTGCCGGGCACTCACAAGGATCTTGACATTGGGTGGCAGAGCAGACGGAAAGACTGCTGGATTGAATCCAGTACCCTGTGCTTCGTCGAGTCCGTCGACGACGACCAGAATATGGCTAGTTTGGTTGGCCACTGTGTGCAGTAGGTCGGCCGAGTTCCCTTGGTAGTAGCTCTCGGGGTCCATAGCCGGTGGGACAAGCTTGCGATTGAGCACATTGGCCAGCTGAGTCGCGAGTACGGCATAGAACACCGCTGGCCGGTCGGTATTGAAGCGAAGGCTGATCGGCACATAGACGACGGACCATGTCGCATCCGACGCCAAGCGCTCGGTCCAGTGCACAAGCAGCGCGCTCTTGCCGCGAGCGGTGGGGCCAGAGATCAACATTCGGTTGGGTGCGGCGGAGTCCGACAGCCAAGCATCAAGCCGGTCGTATTCATCATCCCGGCCGCCGAACGGCGGCGCCGCCGCTTGTCCTGACGTGAGGTAGTGCTGCCTAAAGGCCAACACCAAACCTCGATGCGGCGAAACCTCGCCAATCCGATGCCATGCCAAACCTGCAGGAGCGGCGGACGAAACATCGGGTGGCGTGGGGATGAGATCGATACTTGCCGAGCGTAGTACGCCAATCACGGACTCTGCGGTCCACCGACCTCTGCGCTGAATGAGCCCGTGTGCGGAGGTTTGTAGCGCTTGCCATGCAGCTACGACATCGTGTTCGGCCGCGCACAACCGAGCAAGTTCCGACTTTGCAGCAGTTTCCGACGCGTCGTCGTGATCAGCGCAATGCAGGACGACGATTCGAAGCCTGCGGCAAGTGGGTTGCATCGGCAGACCAGATTCCTCCAGCCTGCGTTTGAATTCGCTGGTGATGTCGTCGAGACCGTCAGTGCGGCCGTCCCCCAAGCGCCGGATACCTAGCGCCAAGTCAGAGCGAATTGAGTCGCTGGTGCCGTTGTCGACAATCAACACGCCGTAGGCGATTGATTGGTCATTGATCCCACTCGCAAGCGCCTGTAGCGCGCTCCACAAGTCTGTCCCACGCCTGAGACCCTTCTTGGCTTGCGCTTCGACCACCAAGCCACTCGTCAGGACCAGCCGAACGTCGTCACCCGGTCCATTCGTTTCGCACCAGACTTCGCTCGGTGTGTCGAGTTCGAGTTCCTTCAGCCAGCCCAACGGCCGTCGGCCAAGCAGATGTACCGCGGCAATGGTGGTCACGCGGGCCTGGAAGTTCATTCCGCCGGCCGCTGCGCTACCTCCAGAAGCGTTCGCTCTGGCTGCTGGAGCGACATCTGGCGGCGGAGTCATGGCGCCATCCCTTGGGTTGCGGCAGACGGCGTCACGAACTCGTGGCCATGCGCCTTCGATGATCGGCGGCCAGTTAGGACGCATTGCACCGGCCGACTGAGATGCTTGCTGTCCAAGTATCCGGCATCCAGCCGCAAAGTATGACTGGTCTAGGTCGCGAAGTCGGTTCGGCCGCTCAGACCGCCAGGGGCGCTCGGTCTGAAGCGGTCGTTGACAGCCGGAGATACCGCGGTGGAGGACGGAGTCAACGCCACTGGACCCGGCGCTTCATGACCACCGCCGGGGTGTCATGAATCAGCGCGCGATCAAAGGCCAGCCAGCCCAGGCGGCGGTAGAGCGCTTCGTTGTGCGGCGTGAAGAGGAACAGCTCTGGAGAGCCGAGCCGCGCGCACTCGGCGGTGGCGCGCTCGGCCAGGGCCGAAGCGATGCCTCGGCCGCGGTGGGCTGGCGCAACGTAGACGGCCGAGAGCCATGGGCCGAGGTGGTCGTGCGTGAGCGTGCGTCCAACCACACTGGCGCAGCCCCACAGGCTGCCGTCGCTTGAGTGCGCCACCAGGCACAGCGGAAGCGCGTCGCGCTGCGTCGTGGTCTGTAGCGTGAGCAGTCGGTCCTGCACGGTCTTGCTCGGCGTGAGATGGCCGAAGGCTTCGTGCTGCCAGGCGGCGACTGTGTGCATCCAGTCCGGATGATCTGCCAGATAGTCGATGCGCATTCAGGCCTCTGACGTGGCGAGCGTCTGCGCACGCAGGCCGAGCCGGCTGAACAGTTGACGGTCTCGTTCGGTGTCGGGGTTGCCGGCTGTCAGCAGGCGGCTGCCGCAGAAGATGGAGTTGGCGCCGGCCATGAAGCACAGGGCTTGCAGCGCGTCGTCCATCTTCTCGCGGCCGGCCGACAGGCGCACGCGTGAAGTGGGCATCGTGATCCGCGCGACCGCGACGGTGCGCACGAACTCGAAAGGGTCCAGCGGCTCGGCTGCTTCGAGCGGTGTGCCTTCGATCGGGATCAGCTGGTTGATCGGCACCGACTCGGGCGCCGGGTCCAGCCCGGCCAGTTGCTCGATCAGGGCCACGCGCTGAGCGCGGCTCTCGCCCATGCCGAGGATGCCGCCACAGCAGAGGCGGATGCCGGCCTCGCGAACGTGGCCGATCGTGTCGAGCCTGTCGTCGTAGCTGTGGGTGTTGATGATGCGCGGGTAAAAATCGCGTGAGGTGTCCAGGTTGTGGTTGTAGTAGTCCAGCCCGGCTTGCTTGAGCTCTTGTGCCTGAGCGGCGTTCAGCATGCCGAGCGTGATGCAGGTCTCCATGCCCAGTGCACGCACTTCGCTCACCATCTCGGCCAGGCGTGGCATGTCGCGGTCTTTCGGGCTGCGCCAAGCGGCGCCCATGCAGAAGCGCGTCGCGCCGTTGTCTTTGGCGGCCTGCGCAGCCTCCACCACCTCGGGCACCGACATCAGCTTCGTCGCCTTGACCGTGGTGGCGTGATGGCTGGACTGGGAGCAGTAGCCGCAGTCCTCGGCGCAGCCGCCGGTCTTGATCGACAGCAGCGCAGAGACCTGGATCTCGTTCGCGTCGAAGTGCTGGCGGTGCACCTGCTGCGCCTGGTGCAGCAAGTCCATCAACGGCTGTTCGAACAGAGCCGCGATCTCAGCCGCACTCCAGCGCTTCGGTGATGGTGCTGATGTCGGAATGGAGGTCGGTGCGTGCAGCACCGTGCGGTCGGTCGATGTCAATTCGATCTCCTGAGGTTTGAAAGCACGCGCCCGAAAAGAATAGATAACTTGGCGCGGCGTTCAACTGCGTGAACAGTGTGATCGAGTCTATGCTCCTGATCAATGAAGTTAGCTGTTCGATCGAGCTAGATAATCTACAAATGGGACTGCCCAGAAAGCCGCGCGCCAGCACCGCGGAACACATAGCGCTTGCTTTGCGAGACCGCATCGTTTGCGGTGAGATCGCGGCGGACAGCGCGCTGCGGCAGGACCAGGTCGCGCAGGAGTTCGACTCCAGCCATGTGCCGGTGCGCGAAGCGTTCCAGCGGCTGCAAGCCCAAGGGCTGGTGGTCATGCTGCCGCGGCGCGGTGTGCGCGTCGCGCCACTGGACCTGGCGTCTATACGGGAGACGGTGGAGATCCGCACGGCGCTCGAAGGTCTGGCGCTAAGAAGCGCGGCGACGCAGATGACCGAGCAAGACATCGCGGCACTGGAGGCCGCGCAGCTTCAATGCAACGGTGCGGATTCGCTCGAAGCCTGGGACGCGGCCAATCGCGAATTCCATCGCGCGCTGGTGGCGCCATGCCGCATGCCGCGCTTGCTGCAGATGCTCGACCACCTGCAGCTGGCGAACTCGCGCGTCGTCTTCGCCGCCGGGCGGACGAAAGGCTGGCGGCCGCGCTCGAACCACGACCACCAGCTGATCATCGACGCCCTGAAGGCCGGCGATGCAGACCGGGCGACGAGCCTGCTGAACCGCCACATCGGGACGATGGAGCGGGTCGGCTTCCCGACGATCGAATCGGCGGATCAAAGCGCCGGGCCATAGGGCCAGATCGATAAGGCGCCTGCGTTCCGAGGTGGGCCTCGGCGTCTGCAGGAATCAGGGCGCGCTCGCCTCGGTGGCGTCACCCGTGTCGCCGAGTTCTTCCCGCAGGAAATCACGCAGGGCATGCCAAGAGGGCTGGTCCGCCATTTGCGGGCTGCAGACGAGCCAGTAGGCGCCGCGAGCCGGGATGCTGAGTGCGAAGGGCTGCAGCAATTGGCCGCTGCGAAGGTCCTCGCCGATCAGGGCCAGGTGCCCGAGGGCCAGGCCGTGGCCGGCGGCAGCGGCTTGCAGCAGGGCATTGCTGTCGTCGATCAACTGGCCTCTGCGCACCGGCAGGTCGGGGATGCCGGCGCGATCGACCCAGCGCTCCCAGTCGGCAAAGCTGTCTTCGTGCAGCAGCGGGTAGTGGCGCACCGCGTCCGGGCTGTCCAGCGGCTGATCCGCGCGGATCAGGCCAGGGGCGCACACCGGGCTGAGCGCCGTGCCGAACAAGGGCTGCGCCATCATGCGCGGGCCACCCGGGCGCCCGCGCGACCACAACACGGCCGCTTCGAGCTGCCCTTTGGCTCGCAGGTTGGAACTCGTGTCGTGGTGCAGGTGCAGCTCGATGTCGGGGTGGCGCTCGCGGAATCGCGGCAGCCGGGGGATCAGCCAGCGGCTCGAGAAGGTGGGCGTGACAGCCAGCCGCAGGCTGCTTGTCGGTGTCTGGCCATGCTTGAGTTGGTCGAGCAGGGCATCGATGCGGCCGAAGCTGCCGCTCAGCTCAGCGAGCAGGCGTTCGCCGGCCGGCAGCAGGCGCACCTGCCGTTGGCTCCGTTCGAACAGCGGCTGGCCCAGGGCCTGCTCAAGGGCACGCACCTGGTGACTGACGGCCGCCTGCGTCACGCACAACTCGGCGGCGGCCTCGGTGAACGACAGTCGACGCGCGGCGACTTCAAAGAAGCGCAGGCTGTTGAGGTGATGCAGATGGCGCCGCATGTCCGCCGCTGATGAGCTGGGCTAATGGATGACGCAAATATTCGTCGCTTGTCGCCGCCGGCCGCGCGGCAGTGAAATGCGCGTCGATGGAAACGTTTGAATCCTAGCGGATCGTCATGTCGACACCTCCGGTTCACCTCTTGGGTCGCTCACCCGTGGAGCCCTACGGGCTGTAGCGCGTCGTGTCGGACATCTTCATTGGCATTGACCTGGGTGGCACCGGGCTCAAGGCGGTGGCCTTGGAGTCTGGCTCGGGTGCGACGCTCGCCTCGGCCTGCGAGGCGTTGCCGTACCAGAACCGGCCGGACGGTGCGTGCGAGCTGACCGGGGTGGCCATCCGCCACCTGTTGACGTTCGCGCTGCAGGCTGTATCACGGCAGCTCGGCCCGCGTGCGGGCAGGGTGCGCGCCATTGGCTGCACGGGCCATGGTGCGGGCCTGTATGCGCTCGACGCCAAGGGCTGGCTCCTCAGAGGGCGAGCCGTGGCCCCGGCGGACCAACGCGCCGCCCAGCGGGCCAAAACGCAGGCGGCGCGCTATGGCGAGCTGCTGTTCAACGAAGTGGGCTGCAGGCCGTGGGCGGGGCAGCCGGCGGTGATCGCCGCCGAGCTGATGTCTGCCGGTGACCTGGATCTCACCGAGCTTCGCCATCTGCTCTTTGCCAAAGACTACGTGGCCTACCTGCTCTGCGGCGAGATGGCCACCGATGCCAGCGCCGCGGGCGCCGCGGGGCTGCTGTCGCTGGCGACTGGGCGTTGGTCTGCCTTGGCCTTGGAGATGGCCGCGTTGAGCGAACTCGGCGAACGCGCGCTGCCGGCGCTGGTGCCCGGCGGCACGACGATCGGCCGCTTGCGCCCGATGCAGGCCGCGGAGTGTGGCTTGCCCGTGGGGGTGCCGGTGGCCACGGGCACGATCGACCTGTGGGCCGCCTTGACTGCGTGCGGCGCCGTGCGGCATGGCCATCAGGTGGCGGTGTTCGGCGCCGGTGGCGTGAACGCGATGGTCGCGCCGGCGCGCGAGCCGAAGCCCGATGTCGCCGCCATCGTGCCTTCGGGTCTGGCACGCCAGGCCGATCTGCAGCTCTACATGCAGAACAGCCCCTCGTCGATGGTCAACCTCGATTGGCTGGCGCATCTGCTGCAGCTGCCGAGCGCCGCCAGCATCGTCGAGATGGCCATGTCGGCCCCGCCCGATTCGGCGGGTTTGCGATTCGCCTCCTTGCTCGATGGTGGTGCCGATCCGCCGGGCACCAAGCTGGGCCCTCTCGAGGCGGGCTTTCTCGGCCTGACTCGCCACCACGGGCGCTCGCATCTGGCGCGTGCGGTGGTGGATACCGTGATCGAGCAACACGCGTGCCACCTGTCGGCGCTGCAGGCACGGCGTCTGTGCCCGCCCGACGGCGTCCTGGTGCTGGGGGAGGGTTCGCAGCACAGACGGCTCGTGCAACTGCTGGCTTCGGCGTTGGGGCAGGCCGTGGATCGGTGCAGCGACGACGACGCGGGCGCGCTGGGCGCTGCCATGCTGGCTGCGCAGTCGCAAGGCGCCAGCTTCGACGCGCCGATCGCGACCCTGGAGCGCGTGGAACCTGGCATCGACGTCGACACCGGCACGGCGCCGGAGATGGTTCACACCGAAGTCGGCAGCCTGGGGCTTTGAGCGGCGACTAGCATCACCGTCTTTCCCACGACGAGACCGATCCAGCATGTGTACTGTCATTGCCGTTGGCCCGCAGGCCAGCGCCGACGGCTCGACTTGGCTGTCCCATTCCGACACCGGGCCGGACTCGCGGATTCGCAAGGTGCCCGCGCAGGACCATGAGCCAGGCGCGCTCGCCGCGGTGCATTGGGGCCTGCAAGAGATCCGCAGTGCGGACTTGCAAGACCACGGCGAGGTGATCGGCCACATCGAACAAGTCGCCCACACCAACGCCTACTTCCACTCGGCCTACTCGCACATCAACGAGCACCAGCTGGCGCTGGCCGAAAGCACGACCAGCCAGCGGCCGGAGTTGCAGTGCCCCCGCGGCGAAGGCGAGCAGATCATGACCATCGAGCAGGCGATGGTCTTTGCGCTGCAGCGCTGCCGGCGTGCGCGCGAAGCAGTGGCCTTGGTCGGCGAGTTGATGGAGCGCCACGGCTTCTTGAGCAGTTGCGGCGACGGCAGCGAGTTGCTGGTGGCCGCCGATCCCCTCGAGCTGTGGGTCTTCGAGGTCGTCGGCGTGGGGCGCGGCTGGAAGCAGGGCAGTGGTGAGCCGGGTGCGATCTGGGCGGCTCGCCGCATCCCCGATGACCATGTGCTGGTCGCCGCCAACTGGGGCGTGCTGGCCGAGATCGACGTTGACGATCACGACAACGTGCTGACCTGCTCGCACCTGCGCAGCTTTGCCGAAGCCCGCGGGTGGGCTCGGCCCGGCGATGGACTGCGCTTCAACTGGCGCGAAACCTATTGCCCCCTTCCGCGCGAGTGGGCCACCGGGCGGCTGTGGGCCTTCTACAGCGACATAGCCCCGAACCTTCGTGTGTGGCCGCAGCGTCGTCTGGAGAGCGGACAGAACTGGCGCACGATCGACGCCTACGGCCAGGAGGTGGAGTCGCTGGACATCTACCCGATGTCGGTCAAGCCGGAGAGGCGATTGGCGCGCGAGGACCTGATCGCGTTTCACCGCTCGGCGCTCGAGGGCACGGTGTACGACACGACCGAGCAGCCGGTCTGGTACGTGATGGACGAGAAGGGCCAGTTGGGCAAGAGCCCGCTGGCCACGCCGTTCCCGGGCCCTGAGCTGCGGCGCCTGCTGAAGCTCACGCCAAGGCGGCCGGTGGCGCGCCACTTCGGCCACTACACGTCGATCTGCCAGCTGCGCCGCGACCGCCCGGACGACATCGCCGGCGTCTACTGGGTCGCGCTCGACAACCCGCTGGTGAGCACCTGGGTGCCGATTCCGCTCGCCACGGCCAGCGTGCACGAGAGCTTCAGCACGCATGACCCGGAGCAGTTCAGCGAAGCCTCGGCACGCTGGTGCGTCGACTTTGTCGACAACCTGATGCGGCTCGAATTCCAGACTGCGTTGCCCCTTCTGCAAAGCCTGCGCGAGCCCTTCGAAGCTCGGCTGCTGGAGCGTTGGACCCGTCTGGACCAGGAGTTGGCCGAAGAGCCGGACAAGCAGCGCCGCGCCGATGCCGCGACGGCGTTCGTGCATTCGGTGATGGGTGAGCTGCCGCTGCTGTACCGGCAGATTCGCGAGCAGATGCTGGTGAAGCTGACCAACAACCGGTGGGTGTAGAGCTGTTCGTATAGCGCAGCGTCCCCGGCAACCGGGCCGCAAGAGGCCCGTCTGCCGGGGACGCGATCGGGCCGATCTGCATCGGCCCGAAAAGAGGCTCAGGGGCAACCGGTGCCGTAGCCCTCGCCGCCGAAGTAGAAGTAGGTCTTCCACGTGCCGGTGCTGGTGCCGACGTCGATGTCGTAGCAGGCCGACTTCGTGCGCGACTCGGTCAGGCTCGGCGTGGCGTAGTAATTGCTGGTGTTGACATAGCGGATGGTGCGTTGGTAGGCCGCATAGCCCGAGCCGGACGCCGGCTTGTAGCCGCTGCCCATGTCGGTCTTGGTATGGCGACCGCCGGGCCAGCTGTTGACGATCTCGCCGCCGAAGTCGGCCTTGGCCGCCTGGTTGCGGATGCCGCTGGTGTCGTACAGCGTGCGCGGGTAGTAGCCGGCGTAGACGTCGCCTACTTTGATCCACCAGTGGCCCAGCGTGCCGTCCTTGTAGATCAGGATCTTCTGGGCGTACTGCGTGCCGTTGACCTGGCTGTGGTTGGTGTAGTAGCCGCCGATGGCGACATCGCTGTTGGTCTGGACGAAGTCGTCGCAGGTCAGGTCGTAGCAGCCGGTGTTGGCGTAGCCGTCCTGGGTCGAGTAGATGAACAGGTGCGCGTCGTACTCGTGCGATGACTGCCGGTTCGGGTAGACCTGCCAACCGGCCTCGATGGTCTCGACGGGGCTGCCGCCGGTGACCCAGATCTGCGACAGCGAGAACTCCGAACCCAGCTCGACGAACGACTTCCAGATATTCAGCGTCGACTCCGCGCCCCAGTTGCTCACGTAATCGTAGGCATGGGCGTATTCGTGCACGCTGGCCTGGACCTGCATGTCGCCGCCTTGCTGCCCCGGCAGGCCGCTGGTGCCGGGCCGGCCGCGCTTGTGGCGGAAGTGCTCGAGCGTCTCGAAGGCCGCCAGCTTGGGCAGCGTCAGGCGCTTCATCGGGATCGTGCCCTTGGCGCAGCTCTTGGCTTGGCCTTCGGCATCAACCTCGCCGCGCGCCGGCGACAAGAAGATGCCAGGGTCGCGCTGGTGGCGTTCCTGCGCGCCCCGTTCCTGGTCGGCGTCACTCGCTTCGTCCATCGACTCAGTTGGCCGCATGCTGGGCTTGCTGACCCAGTTGGCGGCGGTCAAGCCATGGCGGCGTGCGCCAGGCTGCGTCAGTGCGTCGACGCAGTCGAACACCTCACCCGGCGACATTTCGAAGTGGTGGTTGGCGACCACGCCCTGGTAGTGCGAGCGCAGGTAGGTCTTCATGCGTTCGAACTGGGCGTTGTCACGCACACGGGCGCCGGGCCGGCCGATGAAGTTGCCGATCTGTTCGGCGTCCATTTGCGCCAGCGAGTCGGCCAGCGTCGGGGTGGCGGCCTGGGCCACCATCGGCAAGGCGGCGGCGATCAAGCCAGCCAGCAGCAGACGGCGCGGCAGTGCGTGGGAATACGGGGTGTTCATGTAAAAGGCTCCCTGAATGAATGTGAGGTTCCGAGAGCCGCCAACAAACAGTCAGCGGCCTCCCTCATAAATACGGAGCCACACGAAAAGACCGGACACGGCCGGACCACCCGAATGGGGGAGATCGACGCCTTGAGCTAGGGGGCAGGGCGCCGATCTGGCGGCGGCCAAAGGTGGCCGCCACAGGGGTCAGCAACCCGCGCCGTAGCCCCCGCCACCGAAGTAGAAGAAGGTCTGCCAGCTGCCGCTGTCGAACGCCGGCGTGCTGATGTCGTAGCAGGCGGCCTTGGTGCGCGAGGCCGTCAGGCTGGGCTTGCTGAAGACGTTGCTCGTGTTGATGTAGCGGATCGAGCGCTGGTAGGCCGCGTAGCCGAAGCCCGACGAAGGCTTGTAGCCGCTGCCCATGTCGGTGCCGGTGTGGCGACCGCTGGGCCACGAGTTGATGATCTCGCCGCCGAAGTCGATGTTGGCCGCCTGGTTGATGATCCCGGCGCTGTCGTACAGGTTGCGTGGGTAGTAGCCGGCGTACACGCCGTTGACGGCGATCCACCAGTGGCCGTTGACGCCGTCCTTGTGCACCATGATGCGGGTGGTGTACTGCGAGCCGTTGACCTGGCTCTGGTTCGACAGGCGCCCGCCGATGACCACGCTGCTGTTGGTCTGCACGAAGTCGGCGCAATCGAGGTCGTAGCAGCCGGTGTTGTTGTAGCCGTCCTGTGTCGAGTAGATGAACAGGTGCGGGTCTGAAGGGTACGAGGTCGGGTGGCGCTGGCGGTAGACCTGCCAGCCGGCTTCGACGGTCTCCTGGCCCTTGCCGTCGGTGATCCACAGCTGCGACAGCGAGAACTCGGTGGCGAGCTCGGTGGCTGCCTTCCACACGTTGAAGTAAGACTCGGCGCCGAAGTTGCTGGCCCAGCCATAGGCGTGGGCGTATTCGTGGACGATCGCCTCGGGGTGCGCACCTTCATCGTTCGGCAGGCCACCACTGCCGGGC
>NZ_JBFUGE010000163.1:0-11839 GCF_056403075.1 Ideonella sp. P3_A4
GCATCAATGCCTTCACGCTCGGCATGCGCTCGGTGAATCCGAAGGCCGAGGTCAAGGTGGTCTGGCTCAACACCTGGTTCGACCCGGCACGCGAACGCGACGCCGCGGTGGCGCTGATCGGGCAGGGCGCCGATGTGCTGACCAATCACACCGCGTCGTCCGCGGTGGCGCAGGCGGCCGAAGAGAAGAAGGTCAAGCTGCTGGCCTACCAGAGCGACATGCGCGAGGTGGCGCCGAATGCGCAGCTGGCCGCCGTGACGCAGCATTGGGGGCCGTACTACATCCGCGTTGCCAAGGCCCTGCTCGATGGGCGCTGGCAGTCGCAGGCCTACATGGGAGGCATCAAGGACGCGATGGTGCGCTTGGCCGCCTTGAGCCCGCAACTCAGCCCGGCCGCACGCGAGGCCGCCGTGCAAGTCGAGACGCAATTACGCGCGGGCCAGTTCCAGCCCTTTGCCGGCCGGTTGGTCGACAACACCGGCCGCGAGCGCCAGGCCGCCGGCGCTTCGATGAGCGAGGCACAGATCGCGCAGATGGATTGGTTGGTGCAGGGTGTGACGGGTACCTTGCCATCCGCGCGCTGAGCCAGTGCCACGTCAGCGTTTGCCCGCACCACGCTGGAACACACCGCCCAGCGCGGCCTTGTTCGACACGCCCAGCTTCAGGTAGCAGTCGCGCAGGTAGCCGCGCACGGTGGCGGGCGACAGGCCCAGCTGACGCGCGATTTCCTTGTACGAATCGCCGGCGGCGTAGGCCCGGGCGATCGACTCTTCGCGCCGCGTCAAGCCGTGGCCGATGCGTGAGCGCAGCGTGATGCGGCTGCCGTCGGCGCCGGCCGCCAGGGGCTCGATGCCGACCTCGATCCACTGACCTTGCCATTGGCCTTGCCCGGCTCGCCACAGCGGCTGCAAAGGCGGCGGCAGCGGCCCGCCAGGCCAAGCGGGGAATTCGCGCAACAGTAGATGGCAAAAGTCGGGCGACGCGTGCTGCAGGTAGCCCGCTTCGTCGACCTGGGCCTGGTGCTCGCCGGCGGCTGAGAACTGGCGCCGCAGCGCCAGCCGCCAGTGCGTCTGCTCGGCTTGCACCAGGTGCGGCACCAGCAGCTCGACCAGCTTGCGCTCGTCTTCGCTAAATACGGGCTGCGTCTCGCCGCGGAACAGCGAGACGAAGTTGTACAGGCCGGTGCTCTCGTCCGGCAGCAGTGTTGACAACGCGCAGTGCAGGCCATAGCGGGCATCGAACGCGGCCTCGGCCGGGTTGGCCGGCCCCTCGCCATCGTCCAGCACGGTAACGCCGGGCTGCTCGGCGCAACGGCGGGCCAGCGCGTCCACATCGGCAATGCCCCACCAGTCTTCGATGAACGCGGGCGGCAGCTGGTGCAGGTAACCCTGCATCACCGAGACCTGGGCGGCCTGTGGGTTGGCAATGCCCCACCAGGCCGAGTCTATCGGCACGTGCGGCTCCAACAGAGCCAGGGCCGCGCCACGAAACCCTTCAGCCGGCACCTCGACCGCCAGCCGTTGCCAAGCCAGCACCAGCGCGGAGAAACGGGCGAGGTCCATGGTTGGGCAGCTTAGTTGACAGGGGCGGGTCTCCCCGCCCGTGCATCTGCAGGGTTGGCGCCGGCGCAGTGGCCGGCCAGAGTCCAACCCATTGTAGGAAGCGCCCATGAGCGCCCCTTTGTTCCCCAAGCGCGCAGGAGACAACGTGCAGCGACCCCAGCCCCGCAAGAAGACCCGATGGACCCGATCTGCCCTCACTTGGTGGGCCGTGGCGGCTGCCGCTGCCGGGCTGGCTGGTTGCCTGGATTGGGGCAGCGACCGCCCCGAGCCCGCGACCATGGTGCTGCGCGGGGGCAACGTGCGGACGATGGACGTGCAGGGCCACACCGCGACAGCCGTGGCGGTGCGCGGAGAACGCATCGTCGCGGTCGGCAGCGACGCCGAGGTCTCCGACTACATCGGTCACGACACCCAGGTCATTGAACTCAAGGGCCGCACTTTGCTGCCGGGCTTCATCGACAGCCACATCCACCCCGCGAGCGGGGCCGAGCGGCTGGCGCAATGCAGCGTCGACGGTGTCGCGCTCGGCGTCGACGAGATCGTCGCCTACGCGCTGAGCGATTGCTTGCCCAACGAGCCGCAGCCGGTGCCCGCCGGCAAGTGGATCGAGATCGCCAACGTCAACCCGACGAACTTCGTCGCCACCGCAGCCGACCTGGACCGCATCAGCGCCACGCGCCCGGTGGCACTGCATGGCATCGACGGCCACACCGAGTGGGTCAACACCAAGGCCTTGCAGCTGGCCGGCATCACCGCCGTCACCGCTGACCCGCCCGGCGGCCAGATCGAGCGCGATGCGCACGGCAACCCCACCGGCTTCCTGAAGGATGCCGCGCAAGGGCTGGTCGATTCGATCATCCCGCCGCTGACGCTGGACGAGCGTCTCGCGTTGGCGCAACAGGCGCTGGACATCATCCGCTCCAAGGGCATCACCTCGGTGCAGGACGCGTGGACCAGTGAATCGGCGCTGCAGGTCTACGAGACGCTGGAGGCCGTCGGCACGCTGAAGATGCGGGTGCGTGCGGCGCTGATGTCTGACATCGGCGACAACGAGGCCGAGTACCAGCGTCTGATTGGCCTGCGTGCGAAGTACGCGACGCACCCGTTGATCCAGGCCGACGCGGTGAAGATCTTCTCCGACGGCGTGATCGAGTACCCGACGCAGACCGCAGCGATGATCAAACCCTACCTTGACGATCACGGCCAGCCGACGGCGAATTTCGGCGGCCGCTACTTCGACCAGGCGGTGCTGAACGCCTACGTCGCGCGGCTCGACAAGGAAGGCTTCACGATCCACACCCACTCGATCGGCGACTTCACCACGCATGCGGTGCTGGACGCGCTGGAGGCGGCCAAACAGGCCAACGGCGCCACCGACAACCGGCACCAGATCGCGCACCTGCAGATCGTCGACCCGGCCGATTTCGCGCGCTTCAAGGCGCTGAACGTCTACGCCAACATGCAGCTGTTCTGGGCCCAGCCCGACGAGTACTCGGTCGACGCGGTGCAGCCCTACATCCTGCCTGAGACGCACCGCTACATGTACCCCGCCGGCAGCCTGAAAGCCGCAGGCGCGACGCTGGTGGGCGGCAGCGATTGGCCGGTGGACGCACTGCCTGGCGACCCGATGCCCAACACGCCGATGTCGTCGACGCAGATCGCCGTCACCCGCACCGGCCCGTTCGCCGATTCACCGTACTATGGCCAGACGCTGCACACCGAAGAGGTGGTGCCGGTGGCCGACATGATCGCGGCCTACACCGTCAATGCGGCCAAGGCGCTGCGCCTGGACACCAAGGTCGGCACGATCGAGGTTGGCAAGCTGGCCGACTTCGTGGTGTTGGACCATGACCCGTACGACACGCCGGCCGACCAGCTAATGCAGGTCGCGGTGATGCACACGGTGTTCAACGGCGAAGTGGTCTACGACGCCGAGAACCTGGCGGCCACCAGCACCATGGCGCGGCGCCAGCACGCGGCGACGACGTTGCAGGCGCTGGCCCACAAAGCGCTGCCGCAGCGGGTGTGGCGAGACCACAGCACACACGCGGGCCCTGGCCACGCGGCGCACTGAGCGCGCGGCGTGCCTACCAGTCCGACGGTTCGTTGAACATGGGGTTGGTCAACGCCGTCAGCTGGTGGTCGCGCCAGGCGCCGGCGATGAACAGGTAGTCCTTGGCCAGCCCTTCGGGACGAAATCCCAGCCGGGCCAGCACYGCGCCGCTGCGCTTGTTCTCGGGCCGGTAGGCGGCCTGGATGCGGTGCAGGTTGACCTGCGGCGAGAACATCTCGTCGATCGCCGCCGACAGGGCCTCGTGCATCAACCCACGGCCTTGGCAGAACTCGTCCAGCGCATAACCCAGCACGCAGCTGTGGAAGGCGCCGCGCGAAACCTGGCTGAAGTGCACCGAGCCGATCACGCGTGCCGGCTCGGTCGACAGCGACAACCAGTAGCGAAAGCCCGCGCCCTCGGTGAACGCCTTCAGCCCCAGCCGGATGCGTTCGGCTTGCGCGGCGGGGGTGTAGAAGCTGTCGATGGTCGGTGGGTCCCAGGGCGCGAAGTGGCGCCGGTTGCGGCTGTGGAAGTCGGCCACGGCCTCCGCCAAGGACTCATCGCCCGCTTGCAGCAGCAGGCGCTCGGTGGTGATCTCGCGGCGGGCGGGGGTCAGGTCCATGGGAACGAAGCGTAATGCAACGTGGGCGGCACATGTGACGCCTAGCGTGGTTGCAAGTGGCCCAGTGGCAACGCCGCCCCCGCCTTCACCTCGCCCAGCGAAAAACTGGTGTGCAGGTCTTTCACGTTAGGCAGCTTGAACAGCGTGTCCATCGTCCAGCGTGAATAGGCGTCGAGGTCGGTCACCAGCACCTGCAGCTCGAAGGTGCCGGCGCCGCTGATGTAGTGGCAGGCGATGACCTCGGGCAGTTTCCTGATGGCCGCCTCCAGCGCCTGCGTGGCCGCAGCGTTGTCGCGGTCGGTGTCCACGCGCACGAAGGCCAGCACGCCCAGGCCGATCTTGCGGCGGTCGATCTCGGCGCGGTAGCCGGTGATCACGCCCAGTTCCTCCAGCCGGCGCACGCGGCGCCAGGTCGGGGCGGCCGACAGGCCGATGGCGGCGGCGAGATCGGCGTTCGACTGGCGCGCGTCGCGTTGCAGCGCGTCCAGGATCGCGACGTCGTAGCGGTCGAGCGTGACGCCGGCGGCGGTCGAGACGGGAACCCCGGCGCCTGAGGCGTCGGAACTACTGGTTTTCCCTGATTTTGCGGACTTCGGCAATCTTGGTTCTCCTCAGAAGAAGTTTGAGCAAGATTGTTTCTCGAACCATGGTACCGAGGCAATCAAAAGAAAGCACCTGTCTCAGGCTTGCTTCTACACTTTGCGCATTCACCCCTCTTCGCCAAGGCGCGCGGGCCACGAGCCCGACCGCGCCTTCGCGCGCACTCTCCTGCCACGCCACACGCAGCCCCTTTAGGAGCACGCACGCCATGAACGCCCCGCTGTCCGACTCGATCCGCAAAGCGCTGGAATCGGTCACGCTCGACGACAAATACGCGCTGCCGACCGGCCACGCCTTCATGAGCGGTGTGCAGGCGCTGGTGCGCTTGCCGATGCTGCAGCGCACGCGCGACGCCCGCAACGGCCTGAACACCGCCGGCTTCATCAGCGGCTACCGCGGCTCGCCGCTGGGCACCTATGACCAGGCGCTGTGGGGTGCCAAGAAGCACCTGGCCGCCAACCATGTCGTGTTCCAGCCGGGGGTCAACGAGGAGCTCGGCGCCACGGCGGTCTGGGGCACCCAACAGCTCGACCTGTTCAAGGAGAAGGCCAAGTACGACGGTGTCTTCGGCATCTGGTACGGCAAGGGCCCGGGCGTCGACCGCTCGATCGACGTGTTCAAGCACGCCAACATGGCCGGAACCAGCAAGCACGGCGGCGTGATCGCGATCRCCGGCGATGACCATGTGTCGAAGAGCTCGACCGCACCGCACCAGAGCGACCACGTCTTCAAGGCCTGCGGCTTCCCGACCTTCTTCCCGAGCAACGTGCAGGACATCCTCGACATGGGCCTGCACGCCTTCGCGATGAGCCGTTTCTCGGGCCTGTGGAGCGGCATGAAGACGATCCAGGAGGTCGTCGAGTCGGGTTCCAGCGTCAGCGTCGATCCGGACCGCGTGAAGATCATCATGCCGGAGGACTTCCAGATGCCGCCGGGCGGCCTGCACATCCGCTGGCCCGATCCGCCGCTGGAGCAGGAAGCGCGGATGATGGACTACAAGTGGTACGCCGCATTGGCCTATGTGCGAGCCAACAAGCTGAACTACAACGTCATCGAATCGGCGCGTGACCGCTTCGGCATCATCGCCAGCGGCAAGGCTTTCAACGACGCGCGCCAGGCGCTGAGCGACCTGGGCCTGGACGACGACACCTGCCGCGCGCTCGGCATCCGCCTTCACAAGGTCAACGTGGTGTGGCCGCTGGAAGCGACCATCACGCGCGACTTCGCGACCGGGCTGCAAGAGATCCTCGTCGTCGAGGAAAAGCGCCAGGTCATCGAGTACCAGATCAAGGAACAGCTGTACGGCTGGCGCTCGGACGTGCGCCCGAACGTGATCGGCAAGTTCCAAGAGCAAGAAGGCGACTTGTCCGGCGGCGAATGGTCGATGCCGAACCCGAGCGAGAACTGGCTGCTGCGCGCCAAGGCCGACCTGACGCCCGCCATCATCGCCAAGGCCATCGCCAAGCGCCTGAAAAAACTGGGCGTGCCGGCCGATGTGGCCGCCCGCATGGACGAGCGCATCGCCGTCATCACCGCGAAAGAACAGGCACTCGCAGCGCTCGAAGTGAAGACCGGCGACCGCACGCCGTGGTTCTGCTCGGGCTGCCCGCACAACACCTCGACCCGCGTGCCCGAAGGCTCGCGCGCAGTGGCCGGCATCGGCTGCCACTACATGGTCAACTGGATGCCGGGCCGCCGCACCGAGACCTTCACCCAGATGGGCGGCGAGGGCGTGCCCTGGGTCGGCCAGGCGCCGTTCACCAACGAGCAGCACATCTTCTCGAACCTGGGCGACGGCACCTACTTCCACAGCGGCATCCTGGCAATCCGCCAGTCGATCGCCTCGGGTGTCAACATCACCTACAAGATCCTCTACAACGACGCGGTCGCGATGACCGGTGGCCAGCGCGTGGGTGAGCGCCCCGAGGGCCACTCGGTGCTGCAGATCATGAACAGCGTGGTCAGCGAAGGTGTGGCCAAGCTGGTGATCGTGACCGACGAGCCGGGCAAGTACGACGGCGTGGCACTCGCCCCTGGCGTCACCGTGCACCACCGCGACGAGCTGGACCAGATCCAGCGCGAATTCCGCGAGCTCAAGGGCACGACTGCGATCATCTACGACCAGACCTGCGCGACCGAGAAGCGCCGCCGCCGCAAGCGCGGCACGATGGCCGACGTCGAGAAGCGCGTCGTCATCAACGAGCTGGTCTGCGAAGGCTGCGGCGACTGCTCGGTGCAGAGCAACTGCGTCTCGGTCGAACCGCTGGAAACCGAGTTCGGCCGCAAGCGCCAGATCAACCAGAACTCCTGCAACAAGGATTTCTCGTGCGTGAAGGGCTTCTGCCCCAGCTTCGTCACCGTCGAAGGCGGCGTGCTGAAAAAGCCGAAGAAGGGCAGCGGCCCGAACCTGGCGAGCCTGCCCGGCATCCCCGAGCCGACGCTGCCGGCCTGTGAATCGGCCTGGGGCATCGTCGTCGCCGGCGTCGGCGGCACCGGCGTCATCACGATTGGCCAGTTGCTCGGCATGGCCGCGCACCTGGAAGGCAAGGGCATCGTCACGCAAGACGCGGCGGGCCTGGCGCAAAAGGGCGGCGCCACCTGGAGCCATGTGCAGATCGCCGAGAACCAGGGCGCGATCTACACGACCAAGGTCGACACCGCCAAGGCTGATCTGATCATCGGCTGCGATGCGATCGTCGCCGCCAGCAAGACGACGCTGAGCGCGATGCACCCCGAGCGCACCTTCGTCGCGCTGAACAACCACTCGACGCCGACGGCCAGCTTCGTCACTGACACCGAGTGGACCTTCCCGGCCGGCCAGTGCGAGACGGCGATCTCGGCCGCGGTGGGCAAGGATCACTTCGCCACCTTCGACGCCGAAGAAGCCGCCACGCAACTGCTGGGCGACTCGATCTACACCAACCCGCTGATGCTGGGCTTTGCCTGGCAGCATGGCCGCATCCCCCTCAGCCATGAGTCGCTGATGCGCGCGATGGAGTTGAACGGCGTGCAGATCGAGAAGAACAAGGACGCCTTCGAGTGGGGCCGTCGCTGCGCGCATGACCTGGCCTCGGTCAAGGCGCTGTTCAAGGCCGCGGCGGTGATCCAGTTCGTCAAGCGCCCGTCGCTGGACGAAACCATCACCAAGCGCGTCGAGTTCCTGACCGCCTACCAGCACGAAGCCTACGCGGCCGAGTACAAGACCTTTGTCGACAAGGTGCGTGCCGCTGAAGCCAAGCTCGGCACGAGCACGCGCTTGTCCGAAGCAGTGGCTCGCTACCTGTTCAAGCTGATGGCCTACAAGGACGAGTACGAAGTCGCCCGCCTGCACACCGATGCCAGCTTCCTGGCCAAGGTCAACGCGCAGTTCGAAGGCGACTTCAAGCTGGTGCATCACTTGGCACCGCCGCTGTTCGCGAAGAAGAACGACCAGGGCGAGCTGATCAAGAAGCCGTTCGGCCCGTGGATGCGCTCGGCCTTCGGCCTGCTGGCCAAGATGAAGGGCCTGCGCGGCACCGCGTTCGACATCTTCGGCTACACCGAAGAGCGCCGTACCGAGCGGGCACTGATCGGCGAGTACCGCGCCTCGATCGACGAGTTGCTGGCTGGGCTGTCGAATGACAAGTTGCCACTGGCGGTTGAGATCGCCAAGCTGCCGGAAGASATCCGCGGCTACGGCCACGTGAAGGAGCGCCACCTTAAGGCGGCACGCGCCAAGTGGAGCGAGCTGATGGCGCGTTGGCGCGCGCCGGCCAAGCAGGCAGCCGCCTAAGCCGCCAGATCGATTTGAAACGACTGTTTCGACCTTCCTGAGAACGCCGTCGCCACCAAGCGACGGCGTTACGTCCTGAGGCCGTTTTGGTGAGCCGACTCTACGGCGGCCTCCAGACAATCCGCCCGCAACCGCGGTTCGCGGTTGTTCAACAATGACTCAGGAATGGTTGTGATGAGAAAGATTGCTTTTGCGTTGGCCGCCGTGATGGGCTGCCTGTTGTCCACTGCCGGCCACGCGGCGGGTTATGTCAGCGGCAACGTCGGCGCAGGTCACATTGAGGTCGACTGCACGGGTACGGACTCGTGCGAGAACTCGACGACGTCGTTCAAGCTGGTCGGCGGCTACGAGCTGACCAGCAACCTGTACGGCGAGCTCGGCTACATCGACTTTGGCAAAGCCAAGGCATCCCTCGCGGGCGTCAAGTCGACCGCTCGCGCCAGCGGCGTGATGCTGGGCCTGGCCTATCAGGTGCCGTTCGGCGAGAACTGGTTCGGCAACGTTCGCCTTGGCGCCGTCAACATGGAAACCAAGCTGCGTGCCTCGGCGCTGGGCACGAGCGTTTYGGACTCGGAAACGAACGTCAAGGCCTACGTCGGCCTGGGCTTCGGCTACTCGTTCAACAAGAACCTGAAGGTCGTCGGCGATGCCGACTTCAGCCGCGCCGAGTACAACGACGACGAAGCCAGCGTGCGTTCGTTGTCGGTCGGCCTTCGCTACGACTTCTGATCTTCGCCGCTGAACGGCGGCAAGCCAGACGCCACCCGCGCCCCGGGTGGCGTTTTCTTTTACAGTCCCGCTCGATGTCCACCCGAACCCAAGACCTCGCCGGCGCCACGATGTCGGAACACGACGGCGTGCGCTATCTGCATCTCGATTCACCGTGGGTGCAGGGGGCGATGCGCATGTCGCAGCCGCAGTCGCTGGAGCTTGAATACATCCAGCGCATGATGGCGTGGATGCTGTGGCGGCCTGAGGCCGAAGTCGCCAAGGGCCATGCCGTGCAGCTGGGCCTGGGCGCCGGTTCGATCACGCGTTTTTGCCACAAGGTGTTGCGCATGAAGACGACGGTGGTCGAGATCAACCCGACGGTGATCGGCGCGAACCGGCTGTGGTTTCGGCTGCCGCACGACGACGCACGCTTGACGGTCGTCGAAGACGACGCCGCACGCTGGGTCGCCGATGCATCGAACGCCGGCTGTGCCCAGGTGCTGAACGTCGACCTGTACGACCACGATGCCGCCGCGCCGGTGCTCGACGACGAAGCGTTCTACGCCGACTGCCGCGACGTGCTGGACGCCGACGGCGGCCTGATGACTGTCAACCTGTTCGGCCGTGACGCCAGCTTCGAGCGCAGCGCCGGCCGCATTGCTGCGGCCTTCGGGCGCGATCAGGTCTGGAGCCTGCGCCCCACGCGCGAAGGCAACACCGTGATCGTGGCCGCTCGCGATGTAAAGGTGCCCGATCGCGAGACCTTGACGGCGCGCGCCGCTAATATCGAAGAACGCTATGGCCTGATGGCCCGCAAATGGCTGCGGATGGTCAGGCCCTTGCCCGCTGAAACCTCCTGAGACCGAGCTCGACATGACCGCATCGACTGAATCGCCCGCCGGCACGTCGCCCCGCCATGCGGTGCCGCCGAAGGGCCGATTGGACATGCGGCAGCTGCTGAAGTGGCTGCGCGACGACGGCCTGCTGGCGCCGCTGGAGGCCGATGTGCTGGCCAAGCGCTTCGGCCAGGCCGGCTCCAGCCTGCACCCGCTGCTGCGCCTGGGCGGCGCGGGGCTGAAGGATGTGCGTGACGGCAGCGCGCTCGACACCGAGATCCTGACCCGCTGGCTGGCCAAGCGCTTCGGCCTGCCGTTTCAGCGTATCGATCCGCTGCGCGTCGACGCCAGCAAGGTGGCCGACGTGATGTCGCTGGCCTACGCCGAAACGCGGCGCGCGCTGCCGCTGAACGTCGGCCTGCAAGAGATCACGGTTGCGACCTGCGAGCCGTTCGACGTGGCCTGGCTGCCCGACATCGAGGCCCACACCCRCCGCCCGATCAAGCTGGTGCTGGCAACGCCGGACGATGTGTCGCGCTACACGACCGAGTTCTACGCGCTGGCGGCCAACGTGCGYGTGGCCAAGAAGACCGGCGAACTGGCGGCCTCGGCCGTCAGCTTCGAGCAGCTGGTCGACCTGGGCAAGATCAAGGACCACGCGCTCGACGCCAACGACCAGGGCGTCGTGCAGATCGTCGACTGGCTGTGGCAATACGCCTTCGAGCAGCGCGCGAGTGACATCCACCTCGAGCCCCGCCGCGACACTGGCGTGATCCGTTTCCGCATCGACGGTGTGCTGCACCTGGTGCACCAGGTGCCGGCGCCGGTGATGGCGGCGATGACTGCGCGCATCAAGCTGCTCGGCCGGATGGACGTGGTCGAGCGCCGTCGTCCGCAGGACGGCCGCATCAAGACCCGCCGGCCCGAGAACGTGCCCGGTGGTGGCAGCGAAGTCGAAATGCGTCTGTCGACGCTGCCCACCGCCTTCGGCGAGAAGGTCGTGATGCGGATCTTCGACCCCGGCACGGTCGACAAGCCGTTCGAGTCGCTCGGCTTCTCGCCTGATGAGGCGCGGCGCTGGAACGAGCTGATCGAGCACCCGCACGGCATCATCCTCGTGACCGGCCCGACCGGCTCGGGCAAGACGACCACGCTGTACTCGACGCTGAAGAAATTGGCGACCGAAGAGGTCAACGTCTGCACCGTCGAAGACCCGATCGAAATGGTCGAGCCGGCATTCAACCAGACGCAGGTGCAGCCCGCGCTCGACCTCGGCTTTGCCGACGGCCTGCGCGCGCTGATGCGGCAGGACCCGGACATCATCATGGTCGGCGAAATCCGCGACCTGGAAACCGCCGAGATGGCGATCCAGGCTTCGTTGACCGGCCACCTGGTGTTCTCGACCGTCCACACCAACGACGCGCCGGCTTCGATCACCCGCCTGATCGACCTGGGCGTGCCGGCCTACCTGATCACCGCCACGGTGATCGGCGTGCTGGCGCAGCGGCTGACGCGTACGCTGTGCCCCAGCTGCAAGCAGCCGGACACGGCGATCTCGGTCGAGACGCTGCAGTCGCTCGCTGCACCGTGGCGCCTGGCCGGCGCCATCCGCCCGCACAAGGCGGTGGGTTGTCCGGCCTGTCGTGGCACCGGCTACCGCGGCCGTGCAGCGCTGTATGAGCT
>NZ_JBFUGE010000164.1:0-11825 GCF_056403075.1 Ideonella sp. P3_A4
GCCGCGCCGAAGCGACCGTCAACTTTCGCCTGCTGCCGGGCGACAGCGCTTCGGCGGTGATGGGCCACGTGCACGACGTGGCCGAAGCCGCGATGCCCGGCGCGCACTACGAACTGTCGACGCTGCCGAATGCGAGCGAAGCCTCGCGCGTCTCGCCCACGCAATCGACCTCGTACCAGCTGATCAACAAGACGGTGCGCGAGGTCTTCCCGGGCACCTTGGTGGCGCCGGGGCTGATGATCGGCGCGACCGACTCGCGCCACTTCGAGGCCATCAGCGACCACATCTACCGCTTCTCGCCGGTGCGCGCGAAGCCCGAAGACTTGGCCCGTTTCCACGGCACCAATGAACGCATCTCGGCCGCCAACCTGGCCGAGCTGATCCGCTTCTACCACCGCCTCGTCAGCCAGGCCGCTGGCGCAGGCGCTTGAATCCACTTTCCCACAGGAGCCCGCCATGAGCCGAGCCGTCATCGTTTCCACCGCACGCACGCCGCTGGCCAAGAGCTGGAAGGGCGCCTTCAACATGACCCACGGTGCCACGCTGGGTGGCCATGCGGTCAAGGCCGCTGTCGAACGCGCGGGCATCGACCCCGGCGCGATCGAAGACGTGCTGATGGGTTGTGCCAACCCCGAGGGCGCGACCGGTGCCAACATCGCGCGCCAGATCGCGCTGCGTGCCGGTCTGCCGATCACCGTCAGCGGTGCGACGGTGAACCGCTTCTGCTCCAGTGGTCTGCAGACCATCGCGATGGCGGCGCAACGCATCATCGCCGGCGAGGGTGATGTCTATGTGGCAGGCGGTGTCGAGAGCATCTCTTGCGTGCAGCAGGAGATGAACACCCACATGCTGCAAGACAGCTGGCTGAAGGAGCACAAGCCCGAGATCTACTGGAGCATGCTGCAGACCGCAGAGAACGTGGCCAAGCGCTACAACATCTCGAAGGAGCGTATGGACCACTACGGTGCCGGCAGCCAGCAAAAGGCTTGCGCCGCGCAAGCGGCAGGCAAGTTCAACGACGAGATCGTGTCTGTCACCGTGACGGCCGGCGTGGCCGACAAGGTGCTGGGCCTGCGCACGAAGGAAGTCACTGTCGGTGCTGATGAAGGCTTGCGCGAAGGCACGACCTACGAGTCGATCAAGGACATCCGCACTGCCATGCCTGGTGGCGTGGTGACCGCTGGCAACGCCAGCCAGTTCAGCGATGGTGCTGGCGCCTGCGCGCTGGTCAGCGAAGCCTATGCCGAGCGCAAGGGTCTCAAACCCCTGGGCCGCTTCCTCGGCTTTGCGGTGGCCGGCTGCGAGCCCGACGAGATGGGCATCGGCCCGGTCTTCGCGGTGCCCAAGGTGCTGTCGCGTCTGGGCCTGAAGGTCGAAGACATCGACCTGTGGGAGCTGAACGAAGCCTTTGCGGTGCAGGTGCTGTACTGCGCTGACACGCTGGGCATTCCGATGGACCGTTTGAACGTCAACGGCGGCGCGATCGCCGTCGGCCACCCGTACGGCGTGTCCGGCCAGCGCCTGACCGGCCACGCGCTGATCGAAGGCAAGCGCCGTGGCGCCAAGCGTGTCTGCGTGACGATGTGCATTGGCGGCGGCATGGGCGCAGCTGGAGTGTTCGAAGTCCTTTGATGAAAGCTCCGCGCGAGCCGAGGAGGCGCTCCGAAGGAGCCGCCGTTCATCAAGTGGCGTGCGCGGATCCGGCTTTGCCGGTCCGCTGCGCGAGCCCCCTCGGGGGGCAGCCCCCGGAAGGGGGCGTGGGGGCCCCATGTTGCGACCAACAATCGAATTTCTGCTCTACGACTGGCTGCACGCCGACTCGCTGGTCGAGCGGCCGCGCTTTGCCGACCATTCACGCGAGACCTTCGGCTCGGTGCTGGACGCCAGCGAGCGCCTGGCGCGCGAGAAGTTTGCGCCGTTCAACCGCCTGATCGACATCGAGGAGCCGCGCTTCGATGGCGAAAAGGTGATCCTGCCGCAGGCCACGCACGACGCGTGGAAGGCCTTCGGCGAATCCGGCATGTTGAGCGCGGCGCAGGACTACGAGATTGGCGGCATGCAGTTGCCGTACACGGTGGAAGCCGCGGCCAACTCGTTCTTCGCCAAGGCCTCTGTCGGCATCGGCGGCAGCCTGCTGACGGTCGGGAATGCGAACCTGCTGATGGCGCACGGCACCGAGGCGCAGAAGCGCGTCTTCGCGCTGAACGAATTCAGCGGCCGTTGGTCCGGCACGATGTGCCTGTCCGAGCCTCAGGCCGGGTCCAGCCTGTCGGACGTGGCCACCCRCGCCGTGCCCGATGGCGACGACTTCGAAGCCGATCCGCTCGGCCCGCGTTTTCGCCTGACCGGCAACAAGATGTGGATCTCGGCCGGCGAGCACGAGCTGACCGAGAACATCATCCACCTGGTGCTGGCGAAGATTCCCGGCCCGGACGGCAAGCTGGTGCCGGGCACGAAGGGCATTTCGCTGTTCGTCGTGCCGAAGAAGCTGGTCGACACCGATGCGCAGCTGACCGGTGAACGCAACGACGTGGCACTGGCCGGGCTGAACCACAAGTGCGGCTGGCGCGGCACGACCAACACCTTGCTCAACTTCGGCGAAGGCCGCTTCAAGCCGGGCGGTCGGGCTGGCGCAGTGGGCTACCTCGTCGGGCGACCCGGCGAGGGCCTGCGCTGCATGTTCCACATGATGAACGAGGCGCGCATCGCCGTAGGCTTGGGCGCGGCGATGCTGGGTTATGCGGGCTACGAAGCTTCGCTCTCCTATGCGCGCCAACGCCCACAGGGCCGGCCAATGACCGAGGGCGGCAAAGACGCGGCGGCACCGCAGGTGCCGATCATCGAGCACGCGGACGTGAAGCGCATGCTGCTGGCGCAGAAGGCGTTCAGCGAAGGCGCGCTGGCACTGGGCTTGTACTGCGCCCGCCTGGTCGACGAGCAGCACACCGGCACGCCGGAGGCGGCGGCCGAAGCGGCGTTGCTGCTGGAGGTGCTGACGCCGATCACCAAGAGCTTCCCGAGCCAGTGGTGCCTGGAGGCCAACAGCCTGGCGATCCAGGTGCATGGTGGTTACGGCTACACGCGTGACTTCCCGGTCGAGCAGTACTGGCGTGACAACCGCCTGAACATGATCCACGAAGGGACGCACGGCATCCAGGCGCTGGACCTGCTGGGCCGCAAGGTCGTGATGCAAGGCGGCGCCGGGCTGAAGCTGCTGGCCACCCGCATCAACGGGACGATCGAGCGCGCGGGTCACGCCGAAGGGCTGGCCGAGTTCGCGACACAACTTGGCGCTGCCGTTCAGCGACTGGGCGCCGCCACCAAGTCGGCCTGGGCCACCGGCGTGCCGGAAGAGGCGCTGGCCAACGCGACGCCGTACCTGCAGGCCTTTGGCCACGTGGTGATCGCGTGGATCTGGCTCGACGTGGCGCTGGCAGCGCGCCAGGCTGATGCGTCGCGCCGCGAAGGTGCACAGGCAGCCTGCCGCTATTTCTTCGCCTACGAGCTGCCGTTGGTCGAGGCATGGCTGAAGGTGGTCAGCGCACGCGAAGCCGTGTGCCGCGACATGCAAGACGACTGGTTCTGACGACGAGACAAGGACACGACATGAGCACCCCGATCCAACAACTGCTGAACCTCGAAGGCCAGACCGCGCTGGTCACCGGCGGCTCGCGCGGCCTTGGCCTGCAGATCGCTGAAAGCCTGGGCGAAGCGGGCGCGAAGATCCTGCTGTCGTCACGCAAGGCAGGCGACCTGGAAGAAGCCGCGGCCCATCTGCAGGCCAAGGGCATCGACACGCGCTGGGTCGCGGCCGATGCCAGCCAGCCCGAAGACGCGAAGCGCGTGGTCGATGACGCGATGCAACGCCTGGGCCGCATCGACATCCTGGTCAACAACGCCGGCGCCACCTGGGGTGCCCCGGCCGAGGCACACCCGCTGGAGGCTTGGGACAAGGTGATGAACCTGAACATCCGCAGCCTGTTCGTCTTCAGCCAGCTGGTGGCCAACGCGAGCATGATCCCGCGCCGCGCCGGCCGCATCATCAACGTCGCATCGATCGCTGGACTGGGTGGCAACCCGCCCGAGATGCAGACGATTGCCTACAACACCAGCAAGGGTGCAGTGGTCAATTTCACCCGCGCACTGGCTGGCGAATGGGGCCGGCATGGCATCACGGTGAATGCGATCGCGCCGGGCTTCTTCCCGAGCAAGATGACCAAGGGCTTGCTGGAGAAGCTGGGCGCCGAGAAGATGGCCGCGCACGCGCCGCTGGGCCGCTTGGGTGACGACGACGACCTGAAGGGCGCGGCGCTGCTGTTTGCATCGGCCGCAGGCAAACACATCACCGGCCAGATCCTGGCGGTGGACGGCGGCGTGTCGGCCTTGACCGGAGGCTGAGCGCTTGGCTTCCAGCAAGATCCCGTTTCCTGTCCGCGTGCCGTTCGTCGAGCGGCTGGGGTTGGAACTGCACGCTTGTGCGAACGGCGCCAGCGAACTGCGGGTGGACCTGAACGACGCTCACATGAATTCGTGGGAAGTGGCCCACGGTGGCGTGCTGATGACCATGATGGACGTGGCGATGGCCATCGCGGCGCGCAGCATGAACCTCGACGGGCCCGGCGTCGCGACGATCGAAATGAAGTCGAGCTTCATGCGGCCGGCCGAGGGCGAATTGCGTGCACTCGGCAAGCTGCTGCATCGCACGTCGACGATGGCCTTTTGCGAGGCATCGGTATTCGATGCCGACAACCACCTCTGTGCCCACGCCACCGGTACCTTCAAATACGTGCGCGCGTTACCTGCCAAGGGGCGACAGCTGAAGCCCCTGCAGCGCAACGACCAAGACAACACCTGAAAGGACAACAACATGACAACGATCAACCGCCAGATTCTGCTGGCCTCGCGCCCCGAGGGCGAGCCGACTGTCGACAACTTCCGCCTGGTCGAGACGCCGGTGCCGGCGTTGGCGGACGGCCAAGTGCTGGTGCGCAACCACTTCCTGAGCCTGGACCCGTACATGCGCGGCCGCATGAACGACGCCAAGAGCTACGCGGCGCCGCAGCCACTGAACGAGGTGATGATCGGCGGCACCGTTGGGGAGGTGGTCGAGTCGAAGAACGAGCACTTCAAGCCTGGCGACAAGGTGGTCGGCATGGGGGGCTGGCAGGAATACACGCTGGTCAACGCCAGCCAGCGCGGCGTRCTGCAGAAGGTCGACACGACGCACGTCCCGCTGTCGGCCTACCTCGGTGCGGTGGGCATGCCGGGCGTGACCGCGTGGTACGGCCTGGTGAAGATCATCAACCCGAAGGCGGGTGAGACGGTGGTCGTCAGCGCGGCCAGCGGTGCGGTCGGCGGTGCGGTTGGCCAACTGGCCAAGGCGCGCGGCTGCCGGGTGGTCGGCATTGCGGGTGGTCCGCAGAAATGCGCGCAGGTGGTCGAAGAGCTGGGCTTCGATGCCTGCATCGACTACAAGGCCCACACCGATCTGAAGTCGCTGTCGAAGGCGCTGAAAGAAGCCTGCCCGAGTGGCATCGATGGTTACTTCGAAAACGTCGGCGGTGTGATCCTCGATGCGGTGATGCTGCGCACCAATGCCTTCGCCCGCATGGCCTTCTGCGGAATGATCGCTGGCTACAACGGCGAGCCGATCCCGATGGCGTACCCGCAGCTGATCCTCAGCAACCGCATGAAGCTCGAAGGCTTCATCGTCAGCGAGCACATGGAAGTGTGGCCCKAGGCACTGAAGGAGCTGGGCACGCTGGTGGCCACGGCCAAGTTCAAGTACCGCGAGACGGTGGCGCAGGATCTTGCCAATGCACCTGAGGCCTTCCTGGGCCTGCTGAAAGGCAAGAACTTCGGCAAGCAACTGGTCAAGCTGGTTTGATGGCGAAGATCCCCACCAGTTGGCATTGGTGCCGCTTCGAGGGCTTGAGTCTGCAAGGCCTGTACGACGTGCTGCAGTTGCGCCAGCGCGTGTTCGTGCTGGAGCAGGACTGCCCGTACCTCGACGCTGATGGGCTGGACCAGCGCAGTTGGCACTTGCTGGGGCGGCCCGAGGCCGGCCCGCATGCGGGTGAACTGCTGCTGTACCTGCGCGTGGTCGACCCGGGCCTGAAGTACGACGAGCCGTCGATCGGCCGCGTCGTGATCGATGGCAAATTGCGGGGCACTGGCCTGGGCCGCGTGATGATGGCCGAGGCCATCCAACGCTGTGCCGAGGCTTACCCTGGGCTGCCGAACCGCATCAGTGCACAAGCGCACCTGGTCAAGTTCTACGGTGAGTTCGGCTTCGAGGCGATCGGTGAGCCTTACCAGGAAGACAACATCCCGCATCAGGAGATGCTGAAAGCGCCCCCCAAGTCCAGGCTGGCGCCCGGCCTGCCCCCCGAGGGGGGCATGAACCTCGGGAGCGGCCCTTCGGTTCTCGGAGCGCAGCCATGAACGTGCCGACACCGACCCACGAAGTGACGAACCAGAGCGCGCCGCTGGTCGGTGCAAACCTGTTCGAAGGCAACCAGCCGTTGCGCGACGCGCTGGCGTTTCATGGCTTGGCCGCGGATGACGTCGCACTCAATCGTCTGGGCGTCGAAGCAGGCAGCGCCGAGATGCAGACGCACGCCCGCTTGGCCAACGTGAACCCGCCGGCACTGCACACGCATGATCGGCAGGGCCGACGCGTCGACGAGGTCGAGTTCCACCCGAGCTACCACGCGCTGTTGGGCGGCGCTGTCGGCCATGGCCTGCACGGCACGCCGTGGGCCGAAGGGCCGGGCGGCCATCTGCGCCGTGCCGCTGGCTTCATGCTCTTCACCGAGCTGGAGTCTTCGGTCCTGTGCCCGGTGTCGATGAGCTACGCGGTCACGCCGGCTTTGAAGGCCAACGCGGCGTTGCATGCCGACTGGTCCACCAAATTGACCGCGCCTGTCTATGACGCACGCGGCCTGCMGCTGGCGCAAAAGAACGGCGTCACGCTCGGCATGGGCATGACCGAGAAGCAGGGCGGCTCGGATGTGCGCGCGAACACGACGCGCGCCGAGCGTGATGGCGCCGATGCCTGGGGCGAGCGTTACCGCATCACCGGCCACAAGTGGTTCTTCTCGGCGCCGATGAGCGATGCGCATTTGGTGTTGGCGCAGACCGGCGCAGGCCTCAGCTGTTTCCTGGTGCCGCGCTGGCTACCGGATGGCGCGCGCAACCACGTTGAGATACAGCGGCTGAAGGACAAGCTGGGCAACCATGCCAACGCGAGCTCCGAGGTCGAGTTTCGCGACGCGCTGGGCTGGCTTGTGGGCGACGAAGGTCGCGGCATCCCGCAGATCCTGGCAATGGGCGCGTTGACGCGGCTCGACTGCGCCTTGGGCACTGCCGCACTGATGCGTCAGGCGATGTCGCTGGCGATCCACCACACCGCGCAGCGGCAGGCGTTCGGCAAACCGCTGAATGCACAGCCCTTGATGCGCAACGTGCTGGCCGACCTCGCGCTTGAGAGCGAAGCGGCCACGGCACTGGCAATGCGCGTTGCCCGTACGGTGGACCGCACCGAGCATGGTCAGGATGCGAGCGGCCACGAAGCGATCATGCGCCGTGTGCTGACGCCGGTGGCCAAGTTCTGGGTCTGCAAGCGCGGCAGCCATTTCGCGCAAGAGGCGATGGAATGCCTGGGCGGCAATGGCTATGTCGAGGAACACGGCGAAGGCCTGATGGCCCGCAYCTACCGCGAGATGCCGCTGAACTCGATCTGGGAGGGGGCAGGAAACATCATGGCGATCGATCTGCTGCGCTCGCTGCGCGGCGGCCCGGTGGCCAATGCCCTTGCTGCCGAGCTCGCGCCAGCCCGTGGCGCGCATGCGGCGTTCGACCGCCTGGCTGACACGCTGCCGACGCGACTGGACGGCCTGACCGACGAAGTCGAAGCCCGCATCCTGGCCCGCGACGTGGCGCTGGCCGTTCAAGCGGCGCTGTTGCGCCAGCACGCGCCGGACTTCGTGTTCGAAGCGTTCTGCGATTCACGCATCGCCAGCGGTGATTCGCTCGGCGCCTTTGGCAGCCTGCACCGCAGCGCGCCGTTCGACGCGCTGATCGCACGCGCGAATCCCATCCACTAGATTTCTCTCTCGAAGGGCACACCATGGGTTACTTCAGCGRCCGCACTGCGGTCATCACCGGCGCCGGTTCGGGCTTCGGCCTGGAGGCGTCGCGCATCGCCGCGCGCGAGGGCATGAACGTCGTGATGGCCGACGTGATGCCCGAGCCCTTGGCCAAGGCCGCGGTCGAGATCGAGGCGCTGGGTGCCAAGGTCCTGCCGTTTCAGCTCGACGTGTCCAATCCCGACCGCATGCAAGCTCTGGCTGACGCGACGATGGCGCACTTCGGCGCGCCGCACTTCGTGTTCAACAACGCCGGCATCTCGGTCGGCGGGTTGATCTGGGAACACACGCTGAAGGACTGGGAGTGGACCGTCGGCGTCAACCTGATGGGCGTTGCCCATGGGGTGCGCGTGTTCACACCGATGATGCTGGCCGCAGCGAAGAAAGACCCGGGTTACCAGGGCCACATCGTCAACACAGCGTCGATGGCCGGCTTGGTGAACCTGCYGAACCAGGGCGCCTACAACGTCACCAAGCACGGCGTGGTGGCCTTGAGCGAAACGCTGTACCAGGACTTGGCGCTGGTGACCGAGCAGGTGCACGCGCACGTGCTGTGCCCGTACTTCGTGCCCACCGGCATCATCCACAGCGAGCGTGCGCGGCCCGGTGAGATGCGCGACGCCGATGAAGTGCTGACGCCGAGCCAGAAGGTCGCCAAGATCCTGGGCGAAAAAGCCGTGGCCAGCGGCAAGGTCAGTGCTGCCGAGGTGGCGCAGTTCGTGTTCRACGCGATGGAAGCGAACCGCTTCTACATCTTCAGCCATCCGAACGAGCGGGCGCTCGGTCCGGTCGCGGTGAGGGGCGAAGACATCGTCAAGATGCGCAACCCGACCGATCCGTTTGCGCACCGGCCGGATCTGGGTGAGCAGTTGCGCGCAGCGCTGAAAGACAGCTAGAAGCGGCCGGCGAGCGTAGCCGCGATGCGGTCACGCATGGCCACCAGCTTCGGCCCCACCTCGCCCAACAGCCGCTCACGGTCGGCCTGGCGCGCCGGCATGCTGGCGCTGAAGGCCATCACCTTGCGGCCATCGGCGCCCAGCATCGGCACGCTGACCGCGTGCACGTCCTTGTTCCAATCGCCGAGCGACAGGCACAGGCCATGCGTGTCGAAATCGCGAAACGCCTGCTCGATGTCGGCCCGTACGCGCGGCCAATCGGATTCGCGCGGCACCAGCCGGCGGAAGTCCGCGAGCTTCTGATCGCGGTCTGACAGTGCAGCCATGCAGGCGCGGCCGACCGCGGTGGTGCCGCGTGGCACCTGCTCGCCTACACCGACGCGCAGCGCGAAGGTCGGGTTGCCGTGCGCCACCTCGAGGAACACCATGTGCTGGGCCTGCGGTGCCGCCAGTGTCACCGTCGCGCCCACCTCGTTCGCCAGTGACTGCATCAGCGGCTTGGCGATCTCGCGCACGTCCAGGTTCCCGAGGTAGGCGACGCTGAAGTTCAGCACCGCCAGGCCCAGGCCGTACTTCTCGATGTCGGGGTGGAATTCGAGATAACCCAGGTCGGTCAGCGTGTGGGTCAGCCGCGCGATGGTCGAGCGGGGCAGGCCGGTGCGATGTGCCAGGTCCTTGTTGCCCAACACCTTCTCGCCACGGCGAAAGCAGCGCAGCACCGCCAGGCCGCGGGCCAAGGCGGTGACGAAATCCGGGTCGTTGCGCTGCGCCTCGGTTTCCGGCGGTACCTCGGGCAACTTGGGCTCGGCGCTCGGCGTCTCGGCATCCCGTGATTTCTTCATCGAGTCGATTCTAGGCACGCACAATTCGAGGCATGGACTACGAGGCGCTGATCGGCTGGGGCTTGGCCGCCTTGTTCGGTGGCTTTCCGCTGTGGGCGCTGGTCGGCTGGGTCGTCTCGCGCTGGTCCAGCTTCGAATCCGGTGCCGGCACCGCGATGCTGCTGTTCGGCACCGTGGGGCTGGGTGCGGCTGCCGTGCTCGCCTGGTTCATCTTGCAGCACCCTGGTTTCGCCGAAACGCTGGAGGATCCGCGCCAACCGTATGCGATGGTGGGCGTGTTCGGCGCGTTTGGCGGCTTCGGCGTGCTGGGTGGTGGTGTGCTGCTGGCCTGGTCTGCGAGCCAGCGCAGGGAGCGCTTGGGGCGGCAGCGAGAGCCGCTGCCGGTAGGCCCCGAGCGCGAACGTTGGGGCACCTCGTTCACGATCRCCGGCAACCTGGCGATCCTCGGCTGTGCGCTCAGCGCCGGCTTCATCGACTTGAGCACCGAGCAGAGCATCGCGCTGATGTTCACCGGTGTCGTCGCCGGCTGCGCGTGCTTCTTTGTTGCTTTCGCTTGCAAGGGCAAGTTGACGCTGGAAGTGGCGCTGATCCTGCTGCTGATCGGCGGTGGTTTCGCGCTCGCACTGGCCGCAGTGCAATACCTCGGCTAGCACACATTTCGGCATCGCGGTTCTGGCACACTCGCGCGCTTTGTCGCTCTGACTGAATCGGTTTCCCGCCTTGGACAAGATCCTGTTGCAAATTGCCGCTGAACTGAAGGTTCGGCCGGCGCAAGTCAATACCGCCGTCGAACTGTTGGACGGCGGCGCCACCGTGCCCTTCATCGCCCGCTACCGCAAGGAAGCCACCGACGGGCTCGACGATATCCAGCTGCGCGAGCTGGAATCGCGCCTGGGCTACCTGCGCGAGCTGGAAGAACGCCGCACTGCCGTGCTGAAAAGCATCGAAGAGCAGGGCAAGCTGACGCCCGAGCTTCACGCGGCCATCGCGGCGGCGCCCACCAAGCAGGAGCTGGAAGACCTCTACCTGCCGTACAAGCAGAAGCGCCGCACCAAGGGCATGATCGCCCGCGAGGCGGGGCTGGAGCCGCTGGCCGACAAGCTGTTCGCCGACCCGACGCTGGACCCGCAGGCTGAAGCGGCCTCGTTCATCAACGCCGACGGCGGCTTCGCCGATGTCTATGCGGTGCTGGACGGTGTGCGTGACATCCTGTCCGAGCGCTGGGCCGAAGACGCTGTGCTGGTGCGCAAGCTGCGCGAGTGGCTGTGGGAAGAGGGCCTGTTCCAGTCCAAGCTGATGGATGGCAAGGACGTCAACAACGCCGACATCGCCAAGTTCCGCGACTACTTCGAGTACGACGAGCCGATCCGCACTGTGCCGTCGCACCGCGCGCTGGCGGTGTTCCGCGGCCGCACGCAAGAGATCCTCGATGCCAAGCTGGTGCTCGACGAAGAGGTGGTGCCGGGCCAGCCGACGATGGCCGAAGGCCGCATCGCCCACCACCTGGGCTGGGGCCATGCCAAGCGCGCCTGCGACGAACTGATCCGCAAGACGATCGCCTGGACCTGGAAGGTCAAGCTGTCGATGAGCCTGGAGCGTGACCTGTTCGGGCGTCTGCGCGAAGAGGCCGAGAAGGTTGCCATCAAGGTTTTCAGTGAAAACCTGCGCGACCTGCTGCTGGCCGCGCCGGCCGGCAAGCGCGTCGTGATGGGGCTGGACCCGGGCATCCGCACGGGGGTGAAGGTGGCAATCGTCAGCGATACCGGCAAGGTGCTGGACACCAACACCGTCTACCCGCACGAGCCGCGCAAGGACTGGGAAGGTTCGATCCACACGCTGGGTCGCCTGTGTGCCACCCATGGCGTGAACCTGATTGCGATCGGCAACGGTACCGCGAGCCGCGAGACCGACAAGCTGGCGGGCGACCTCATCAAGCG
>NZ_JBFUGE010000165.1:0-11820 GCF_056403075.1 Ideonella sp. P3_A4
CCTGATTCACTTCCACGCAAGGACACTCGCATGAACATCGGATTCATCGGCCTGGGCATCATGGGCGCGCCGATGGCGCTGCACCTCGTCGACGCCGGCCACCAGCTCTTCGTCCACACCCGTGGCACCGTGCCTGAATCGGTGGCGTCGTCGTCGGCCGTGGCCTGCGCCAACGCCGCCGACGTCACGCGCCAGGCTGAGGTCGTCTTCATCATGGTGCCGGACACGCCCGACGTCGAGGCCGTGCTGTTTTCAGAGCAAGGCATCGCCGCTGGCTTGGCGGGTGGTCCGCGCAAGGTGGTGGTCGACATGAGCTCGATCTCGCCGATGGCCACCAAGACCTTTGCGACCAGGATCAACGCGGCGGGCGCGGACTACATCGACGCACCGGTCTCCGGCGGCGAGGTCGGCGCCAAGGCCGCGTCGCTGACCATCATGTGCGGCGGCGACGAGGCGGTGTTCGCGCGGGTCAAGCCGCTGCTCGAAAAGATGGGCAAGAACAYCACGCTGGTCGGCGGCAATGGCGACGGCCAGACCACCAAGGTGGCCAACCAGATCATCGTGGCGCTGAACATCGCTGCCGTTGGCGAGGCGCTGCTGTTCGCCAGCAAGGCCGGCGCCGACCCGGCCAAGGTGCGCCAGGCGCTGATGGGCGGTTTTGCTTCCAGCCGCATCCTCGAAGTGCATGGCGAACGGATGATCAAGCGCACCTTCGCGCCGGGCTTTCGCATCCGGCTGCACCAGAAAGACCTGAACCTCGCGCTGCAAGGCGCACGTGAGCTGGGTGTTTCGTTGCCGCAGACGGCCGGCGCCGCGCAGCTGATGCAGGCCTGCTCCGCCAATGGCATGGCCGACCTGGACCACTCGGCGCTGGTCAAGGCGCTGGAGCTGCTGGCCAAACACGAAGTGGCGCAAGCCTGACGATGACGCCTGCAGCGGCCTCTTCCCGCTTGGCGGCACGCGCCGCAGGCCTTAGGGTGCACCCATGAACAACATGCCAGATCGACGCCCCCTTCTACGCGCGATGTTCGACGCTGCCATCGCAGCCGCGCAGCCGGCGCTGTGCCTGCCGCGCCATCTGCCGGCACGCCCGAAGGGCCGCACCATCGTCATCGGTGCCGGCAAGGCCTCGGCCGCGATGGCGCAGGCGCTGGAACAGCACTGGGACGGCCCGCTCGAAGGCCTGGTGGTCACTCGCTACGGCTACGAGGTGCCCTGCCAACGGATCGAGATCGTGCAGGCCGCACACCCGGTGCCTGACGCGGCAGGTCTGCGCGCCGCCGTGCGCATCGGCCGGCTCGTGAACGGGCTGACGCCCGACGATCTGGTGATCGCGCTGATCTCCGGCGGCGGCTCGTCGCTGCTGGTCGCCCCCGGCCCGGGCCTGACCCTCGCGGACAAGCAGGCCATCAACACCGCGCTGCTGAGCAGCGGCGCGACGATCAGCGAGATGAACTGCGTGCGCCGCCACCTGTCGGCATTGAAGGGCGGGCGATTGGCGGCCGCTTGCTACCCGGCGCGCGTGCTCACGCTGCTGATCTCCGACGTGCCTGGCGACCGGCCGGAAGACATTGCCTCCGGGCCCACCGTGGCCGACCCCAGCACCTGCGCTCAGGCGCGCGCCATCCTGGAGCGTTACCGCATCGCCGTGCCCGCAGCATTGGAGCGCCTGCTCGACAGCGGCGAAGGCGAAACGCTCAAGCCAGGCGACCTGCGCCTGACGAACACCGACACCCACATCGTTGCAGCGCCGCAGATGGCACTGGAAGCCGCAGCGCAGGTGGCTCGCAATGCCGGGCTGACGCCGTACATCCTGGGCGACAGCCTGGAAGGCGAAGCGCGTGACGTGGGCAAGACGCTCGCGGGCATCGCGCGCCAGGTCGCCATGCGCGGCCAGCCTTTCGAGCCGCCGTGCGTGCTGCTGTCCGGCGGCGAAACCACCGTCACCGTCCGTGGGCCCGGCCGCGGCGGGCGCAATGTCGAATGCCTGCTGTCGATGGCGATTGCGCTCGACGGCCTGCCCGGTGTGCATGCGCTGGCCGGCGACACCGACGGCGTCGATGGCGCCGAAGAGATTGCCGGCGCGGTCATCACGCCCGATACGCTGGCCCGCGCCTGGGCCCGTGGCATGCCGCCACGCGCCCGGCTCGACGCCAACGATGGCCACGGCTTCTTCCAGACGCTGGGCGACTCGGTAGTGACCGGGCCCACGCTGACCAACGTCAACGACTTCCGCGCGATCGTCATCGACGGTCGCAGCGCCCCCTCTTGAAAGAGAACCGCATGCCCGCGTCCAACACCGCCGACCGCATCGCCTGGGTCCGCCTCTCGTCCTGCTATCTGCCCCTGGCCACGCCGATCAGCGATGCCAAGGTGCTGACCGGCCGGCAGAAGCCGATGACCGAGATCGTGATGCTGTTCGCCGAAATCCAGACGCAGGACGGGCACGAGGGCCTGGGGTTCAGCTACTCGAAGCGCGCCGGTGGGCCCGGCCAGTTCGCCCATGCCAAGGAGATCGCCCCGGCCTTGATCGGCGAAGACCCGAGCGATACGCCCAAGCTGTGGAACAAGCTCTGCTGGGCCGGCGCGTCGGTGGGCCGCAGCGGCCTGTCGACGCAGGCCATCGGCGCCTTCGACGTGGCGCTGTACGACCTGAAAGCCCGGCGCGCYGGGCTGCCGCTGGCCAAGCTGCTGGGCTCGTACCGGGATTCGGTGGCCTGCTACAACACCTCGGGCGGCTTCCTGCACACGCCGCTGGAGCAACTGCTGCTCAACGCGTCGGCCTCGCGCGAGCGCGGCATCGGCGGCATCAAGCTCAAGGTCGGGCAACCCGACCGCGCGCTGGACATCCGGCGCGTCGAGGCGGTGCGCAAACACCTGGGCGACGACGTGCCGCTGATGGTGGATGCCAACCAGCAATGGGACCGCCCGACGGCCCAGCGCATGTGCCGCACTTTCGAGCAATACAACCTGGTCTGGATCGAAGAACCGCTGGACGCCTACGACCACGAAGGCCATGCCGCACTGGCCGCGCAATTCGACACGCCGATCGCCACCGGCGAAATGCTGACCAGCGCCGCCGAGCACGGCGAGTTGATCCGCCACCGCGCGGCCGACTACCTGATGCCCGATGCCCCCCGTGTGGGCGGCATCACGCCCTTCCTGAAGATCGCGGCGCAGGCCGAGCACGCCGGCTTGATGCTGGGGCCGCACTTCGCGATGGAACTGCACGTGCACCTGGCGGCGGCCTACCCAACCGAGCCGTGGGTCGAGCACTTCGACTGGCTCGAACCACTGTTCAACGAGCGGCTCGAGATCAAGGGCGGCCGAATGCTGGTGCCCACCCGGCCCGGGCTCGGCCTCAGCCTGAGCGAGCAGGCGCGGGCCTGGACGCGCGAGAGCGCCGAGGTGGGCACGCGCCCATGAACACGATGGCCGGCCTGGAGAACGAGATGTCCGCTGCCCCGTTGACGATCCGCATGCAGGAGCGCGACAACGTGGCGATCGTCGCCAACGACGGTGGTCTGGCCGCTGGCGTCACCTTGGCCAATGGCCTGGTGCTGGTCGATCGCGTGCCGCAAGGCCACAAGGTCGCGCTCGTGGACATTGCCGCCGAAGCGCCGGTGGTCCGGTACGGCATCCCGATCGGCTATGCGCTGAAAGACATTCCGGCCGGCAGCTGGGTGCACGAGCGGCTGCTGAAGATGCCCGAGGCGCGTGGTCTCGACGGCCTGCCGATCGCCACCGTCAAACCCGAGCCGCAGCCAGCGCTGGAGGGCTACACCTTCGAGGGCTACCGCAACACCGACGGCTCGGTCGGCACGCGCAACATCCTGGCCATCACGCAGACAGTGCAGTGCGTGGCCGGCGTCACCGAGTTCGCGGTGCAGCGCATCAAGGCCGAGCTGCTGCCGCGCTTTCCGCACGTCGACGACGTGGTCGCGCTGGAACACGGCTACGGCTGCGGCGTGGCGATCGACGCGCCCGATGCGGCAGTGCCGATCCGAACGCTACGCAACATCAGCCTCAACCCTAACTTCGGCGGTGAGGTGATGGTGGTCAGCCTGGGGTGCGAAAAGTTGCAGCCCGAACGGCTGCTGCCTCCGGGGAGCTTTTCGATCGTTGACGAGCGCAACGTCGCCGACGTCGGACACAGCGCCGACGAGGCGCTCGACGTCGTCTGCCTGCAAGACGACGCGCACATCGGCTTCATGTCCATGGTCGACTCGATCCTGCGCCAGGCCGAGGTCCACCTCGAGCGCTTGAACGCACGCCGGCGCGAAACGGTACCGGCGAGCGAGCTGGTGGTCGGTGTGCAGTGCGGCGGCAGCGACGCGTTCTCGGGCGTCACCGCCAACCCGGCGGTGGGCTTTTGCACCGACCTGCTGGTGCGCGCCGGTGCCAGCGTGATGTTCTCGGAAGTGACCGAGGTGCGCGACGGCATCGACCAGCTCACCGCCCGCGCAACGACGCCGGAAATAGCCCAGGCGATGATCCGCGAGATGGCCTGGTACGACGCCTACCTGACGCGCGGCGGCGTCGACCGCAGTGCCAACACGACGCCCGGCAACAAGAAGGGCGGCCTGTCGAACATCGTCGAGAAGGCGATGGGTTCGATCGTCAAGTCGGGCACGTCGCCGATCGCCAACGTGCTGGCGCCGGGCGAGAAACTCAAGGCCAAGGGCCTGACCTACGCCGCCACACCGGCCAGCGATTTCATCTGCGGCACCTTGCAGCTGGCCGCCGGCATGAACCTGCACGTGTTCACCACCGGCCGCGGCACGCCGTATGGGCTGGCCGCGGTGCCGGTCATCAAGGTGGCCACGCGCAGCGACCTGGCGCGGCGCTGGCACGACCTGATGGACATCAACGCCGGCGCCATTGCCGACGGCACGGCCACGATCGAAGAGGTGGGCTGGGAGCTTTTTCGCTGCATGCTCGACGTGGCCAGCGGCCGCAAGAAGACCTGGGCCGAGCATTGGAAACTGCACAACGCGCTGGTGCTGTTCAACCCGGCGCCGGTGACCTGAGGTTGCATGGCGCATGAGTGACCGAACTGGTTTGTGGGCCGGTCGCCGTCCGCATCCGGCGCTGCGCGATTGCATCGACAGGTACTGGGCGTGGCAGGCGCCTCCGGGTGGCGATGTTCCGCTTTCGCCGTTGCTGCCAGGCCCCGGTGGCGTCGAGCTGGTCTTTCACCGAGGCCAGCCTTTCGGACCACGAGATGGCGGGTCTCCCGTCCAATTGCTGGCGGTGCGCGAGCGTCCGATGGCGCTGCAGGCATCCGGGTCGACGTCGTTCCTCGCGGTGCGGGTTCGGGCTGGCGCCGCTGAGGCCGTGCTCGGCCGTCCGCTTGTCGGCTTGACCGATGCGTGGGTCGATGCACGCAGCGCCTGGCCGGCTGCGAACAAGCTGCAGTCGAAGTTGAGCAGTGCCAGCTCGTTGGAGGCGCAAGCCGATGTCCTCGACGAATTCATGCTCCATGCCCTGCGAACGCCGCGGCCAGGCAGTGCCGGCCTGCAGGTCGCCACCCGGCGGCTGGAACAGGCGGAAGGCGGCATAGCAGCGGCAGTCGCGTGCACCCGCTGGTCGGCGCGGCAGTTCGAAAACCGCTTCAAGGCCGCGACCGGCGTGTCGCCCGCGCGCTTTCGCCGGCTGGCCCGATTCCGCCGCACCGTGAAGGCAATGCTGCTCGCGCCGCGCGGCCAGCCGATGACCGAGCTGCTGCACCCGACCTACTTCGACCAGGCCCAGTTCGTACGCGACTGCCAGGCGTTCATTGGCATGGCGCCGGGCGAATGGCGCAGCAGGGCCGCGGACATGCAGCACTTCTACCTGACCAGCCTTCAGGACTGACCGCGGCCGATTGCGGATTTGTACAAGCGTCGCGCCAGCCATCGCCGCACGATGCGGGCTTTCCACCCAACCAGCAAGCCCCCCATGACAGCCATCTTCTATTGCGAACTGCAGGCTCGCCGCGGCCACGGCCAGACGGTGTTGCAGGTCCTCGACCAATTGATCCGCGACACCATGAACGAACCGGGGGCGGCGCTGTATGCCGTACACCGCGACGCCGCTGATCCGGACCGGCTCACGGTCTACGAGCGCTACCTGGACTCGGCCGCCGGCACCGCGCACATGGCAGGCGACGGCGTGAAGCGTGCGTTGGAAGCCTTCGCCTCCTTGCTCGAGGAACCGCCGCGCATCCAAGCCCTCACGTGGCACGGCGGCTTCGCGCGTTAGTCACCCTTCGGCGGGCCTTTCGAGCACGGCTACGTTGACCTCGGCGCGCTGCACAAAGCCGAGCGACTCGTACAGCGCGATGGCGGCGCGGTTGCTGCTCCACGCATGCAGGAACGGCTGCTCACCTTGCGCTTCGATGCGCGCCGCCACCGCCGCCGACAACCGGCGCGCGAAGCCACGGCCGCGCGCGTCAGGGTGAGTGCAGACGCCGCTGACCTCGGTGTAGCCGGGCAGCCGCAGTCGTTCGCCGGCCATGCCCAGCAACCGACCGCCTTCGCGGATGCCGACGAACGTCCCCATCAAATGGGTGCGGGCGAGGAAAGGCCCGGGCTCGGTGAGTTGGGCCAGCGCGAGCATCTCTGGCGCGTCCGCTACGGCGAGACCCGTGATGCCGGCGAGATCGACATCGCGGGCCAGGCTGCGCGTGGCCACCATCTGGACGCCCCTCGCCTGCTTGACGACGTTCAGCCCAGGCGGCACGACGATCTCGGGCACCTGCAACAGGTAGACCCGCTCGCCCGGCTGGACCATGTCCGCCAAGGCGGCGAGTGCGTGTTCGCTGTCGTCGCGCGCGGAGGCGAAGACGTTCACCTGCCGGCCGAAGCGCCGGGCCCATGACGACCCTTCCGACAGCGGCTGGTGGACGGTCGTCAGGCTGGCCCACACGGGGCGATCAAGTGGATGTTGCATTGCGTTTTCTTGAGGACGTCAAACGGTCGGCGCGTTCGCACAGGCTCTCTTCTGCAAGTGCCTGCTCCAGTGCAGTCAGCAACGCCAGCAGTGACCGGCCATCAGCGGCGCAGGCGTCCGTCACCGCGGCCTCGATCGTGGGCCAGGTCGAACGCTTGGCACGGGCCACGAGTTGTTTGCCGGTCTTGGTCAAGTCGATCGTGCGTGAGCGCAGGTCGCCGGGCGACTGTTGGGCCTGGACCAGGCCTTCCGCCTGCAGGTTGCTCAGCTGTCGGGTCACGCCGGGCTGGCTGACACCCAGCGCCTCGGCCAGCTCACCGACGCTCATCGCCCCCAACCGGTCCAGCGCTGCCAGCAGCGGAAAGTGCGAGGCCGGCGTGGCGACGCCAGCAGACTCCAGCACCGCTTGGGTCTGCGCCTGCAGGCGCTCACCAATGCGCTTGAGTCGGGTGCCCAGCGCCAGCAGGCCCAGATCCTTGACGACGTCTTGCTTCATGCGATTTCGAATGTCTATAACACGTTATATAACATCGTATCGACCGGCGCAAGTCACTGGCTGGAACGGCAGGGCGCGCCGTGCATTGAGCCAAGTCAGAGGGCGGAGCGGAATGAGAAAAGCCCGCGACCATTGCTGGCGGCGGGCTTGCCTGCCGAACATCACGCGGTGCGTGGTGTTGGCCTTCGAAGCGCTGGGTGACGGGTTCCCTGGACCTTGCTCAGTCCTCCGCCCAGTGTTGCGGCCGGTTCTGCGCTCGAATGAAGACCAGTGTAGACGCGGGAGATGGCAGCCGTGTGACGAAGCGTACGGGCCATACAGCCGTTGGTGAGCCCACCGAGCCCGCGATTGGCTCAGCCCTGGTAGGGCCCCTTGACCTCGCCCCAGCCCCACTTGGGCATCTGGGCATGCTCATCCACCGTGACACCAGGTTGCGAATTGATCACGGCCAGGCGTGAGCCCCACTCGATGTAGCCGACCAGCGCCGAGCGGAACTCAGGGTCGTCAGGCATGCCGAGTTCGTCCGCGGTGCTGAGCAGCAGGCTGACCCACTGACGGCGCAGCTCTTGTGTCAGGTGCTTGTTGAGGTGCTGGCGCACCATGTGCGCGTGGCCGCCGTGCTGCTCGGAGTAGGTCGTGGGGCCGCCCAGCACCTCGCCCAGAAAGGCCGCGACATGCGCAGGGTGGTCGGGGTTCATGTGCGCGAAGACCGGCGCCAGCAGCCCGTCGACCTTCACGCGTTCATAGAAACGGGCGGTCAGGCGATTGAGCGCCTCGATGCCACCCACCCACTGGTACAACGTTGGAACGCTTGCTTCACTCATGGTGACGCAATCTAACGGGCCAGCGGGCTGGCGTGCGCCATAGGGTTATTCGCAAGGCGCTCTCTACGGTTCTTCGTAGGCGCGACCATCATGACTGCCCATACCATCTGCCGATGGTTTGCAAGCGCCACAGTGGTCCGAGCCGCCGCGACACCATGGCCTGGATCGCCATGGCCAGCACGTCCCCCGCCTGGGCGGGTGATCGGCACGGTCGCACGATGGCAGGCGCCGACGGGATCTCACCGCAGCTCGCCGTGCAGCTCCACCCGTGGGATATGTACCGCAACGCCGACAACAGCGTGAACGCGCTGTTCACCAGCCACCTCGGCACCCTCGCCTCGATCGGTGTCGATTGCATCCGCATCGACGTGGGTTGGTCGGCCTCGCAGCCAACGAGCGCGGCACCGCAGATGAGCGGCTACAACACATTCATCAACAACGTGCTGAACGCCATTCGCGCCAAGGGCATCGACGTGTTCGTGACGGTGCACCAAAGCCCCACCTGGGCCAGGCCGGGCACGGGCGACGACGTCAAGCAGTTCCCGACCGATCCGAACAGCATCCGCACCTGGGCGCGCTGGGTGGCCAGGAAGTGGGGCAGCAAGGTGCGCTTCTTCGACTTCTGGAACGAGCCGAACCTCGAGCAGTTCGCCGGGGCCGGCAAGAACACACCGGAGCGCTACATCCCCTTGTTGAAGGTGTTCTGGCAAGAGGTGAAGGCGGCCGCGCCTCACGCCAAGGTCTGCGCACCGGGCGTCTCGAAATGCGACTACGCCTGGCTGCAGCGTTGCTACGAGCTGGGGCTGAAGACCTGCAGTGATTTCATCGGCTGGCACCCCTACCAAGGCAACCAGGAGGTGGCGCCCGACGACCCTTCGGTGCCACCCGGCGTGGACGGCGCCGAACAGCGTTTCTACTACGGCAACGCCAAGATGCTGGACGTGATGCGTTTGAACGGCGACGGTACGAAATCGGCGCTGCTGACCGAGATCGGCTGGTCGGCCCACTCGAACGCCGGCATCGACGAGGTCTGGCGCTACGGCGTGGGCACCGCGGGTGTGCCGCAGACCTGGGCCACCGTGCAGGACAAGGCAGCCGACTACATCTTCCGCGCCCTCGCCCGCTTGCAGAAAGCCGCCACGCCGCAGTCGTGGCCGCTGGTGTCGCACAGCCAGATCAAGCTGTACATGGCCTACGTGGCCTACAAGTCGGTCGGCGACCTGCACCAGGACAGCTTCGCGATCCTGAACCACGACGGCTCGAAGAAGCCGCAGGCGCAGCTGGTCGAAGACTGGCAGCAAGACCACGCGACGCGCCGCAGCTACTGACGGCGCGCGTTCCACCGAGGCGGCCTGAGCCCGCCCATCACCAGGGAGACCCGCCCGATGACACTCAATCGCCGCCGTGCTGCCGCCGCTTGCGCCGCCCTGCTCTGTGCCGCCCTGCTCCACCCCGCCTCGGCCGCCGGCCGCAAGGGCTTGTCGGTCGGCATGACGATGACCTCGGCCGAGTATGCAGACCACTTCGCGCGCTTCCCGGACCTGATCGATTCGGTGCGTGTGTTTTCGTCCGGCGGCCTGCCGGCCTGGACGGACACACGCATCCTGCAGTTGAAGGCCCAGGGCATCGTGCCGTTCATCTCGCACAAGACCTACGACCCGAATGCCTTCAAGGCCTGGCTGCTGGCGATGCCAGCGGACCTGCCGATGGTCTACCTCGCCCATTGCCACGAGTGCGAGGCCGACATGCCGGCTTCGACCTACATCGAGCATCAGCGCGCCTACTGGAACGTCATCCAGGCACTGCCGGCTTCGATCCGCCAGCGCGTGRAGTACGGGCCGATCCAGACCAAGCAGTGGACCGAGAACTACGGCCGCTCGTACGCGACCTACGACCCCGGCATCGGCGATTTCTGGGGCGTCGATGCCTACGTCAACACCTGGGGCCTGGTGTACCCCGATGCGGCGACCTGGCTGAGCAAGGTCCGTTCTTACGACGCCGGTGGACGGCCGAAGTGGCTGCCCGAGCTGGGTGTGATCTGCATGCCCGCCGATGCCGACGACAGCGGGCGGGCCGCATGGATCGAGTCGGTCGCCAGCATCCTGGAGGCCGACCGCTCGTTCAATCTGGTCTTGTGGTGGGACACGCTGGGCACACCGGGCGGCGAGGTCGACGGTGTCGGCACCGTGCGCAACTTCCGCCTCAACGAGAAGTACACGACGGCGGGTGGCACCGTGCCGGTCAAGCTCAGCGAAAAGGCCTGGCGGCGCTTCATGCGCCGCAACAAGCCCTGACCGGGGTCACTCGGCCGCGGGCGTCAGCGTGACAGCATCCAAGCCGTTGCTGTTGTCGTCCAGCGGATCGGCGTTGAGGAACGCGACCGTCGTCAATTTGCCCGTGGCGACGAAGCTAGTGCTGAAGCGCTTCCACCGCAGTTCGTTGTTCACACCACCGCTGTAGGTGGCGCGCATCTGCTGCACGCCGTTGATCTGGACGTCGACGCTGCTGGTCGTGCCGAAGACGTTGCTCGGGTCGACCACATTGCCGACCGAAAACGTCAAGACGTAGCTTTGGCCTGGCACGGTTTTCACCGTTTGCGCCACACCGGTCGCACGGTCGCTGAGGAAGCCGGTCATGTCCAGCCATTGCTTGCCGGCCCTGGCCTTGAACGCGATGCCGTTCTGCACGAAGGTCGTGCTGACGATCGCCACGTCGCCGGGCACGCCGACGACCGTCCAGGGGCCGAAGACTTCGCCGGTGACGAACTTGGTGAACCCGCCGGCCGGCACGATCGGCGTCTCGAATCCGCCATCCTTGATCAGGTTGGCGGCATGGGCACTCATGGCGGTGGCAGCGAAGGCCGTCAGGGCCGCCGCGCGGGCCAGCGTGGCGAATCGATGGGTCAAATCGGTCTCCTGGTGGATTGAAAGCGGCGGAGCTTAGCGCCGCTGCCGCCACCGTCACATCCCTCAGTTAGCGTCCACCGGCGCGCCGATCGTCACGCCATGCCAGAACTCGTAGTCCGGCTGCTTCCAGCTGATGGTCGTGAAGGTGCCGACGAATTGCACGACACCGTGGCCTTCGGTGCCGGTAAGCGTCTTCTTCTTCACCTTCAGGCAGTMGGCACAGCCACCATAGAAACCGACGCCGGACGACAGCAGCGTCGGCGTCTGGTTGAACACATAGCGCGTCGGCACCGCATTGCGGCCCAAGGACAGGATGGCCATCACGGGGTTGGTCACCGGCTTGCTGAACGTGATCTTGTAGACCCGCGCATCGCTGCCACCGACGAAGGCGATCAGGTCGCTGCCGGTGGGGGCGCCGGTGACGGCGTAGGCGTCGGGCGTGCCCGAAGACCAGTAGTCGGTCTCGCCGACCTCGGTCTGGCTGAAGTACATCGTCGGGCCGCTGAACTTGACCTTGACGATGCCGCTGGGCAGGCTCAGGCGGCCCGTCACAGAGGTGGTGCTGGTCTCGGTCGTCCAGTCAGCCCAGGCAGTGTCGAAAGCGTGGGCAGAGACGGCGCCGAAGACGAGGCCAGCAGCAGTCAGCGCGCGGGCAATGGGG
>NZ_JBFUGE010000166.1:0-11796 GCF_056403075.1 Ideonella sp. P3_A4
CCAGACCAGTCCGCAGCGCCGCGTGCACATCGTGAAGGGGCGCCGCCTGATTCGCGAGGCAGGTACCAGCGTCGTGCGTGTGGTGGCACTGGTGGCGACCGAAGAAGACGGACAATTGATCCATGTCCGCCGCCTCCACTCCCGCTGACGACAACGCCACCGGTGGCGAGCACGTCGTGCTCGAAGGCCGGGTCGAGAGCCGGCCGCTGGGCCAAGGCACGAAGAGCGCACACCCGGGGATGGTGCTGGTACTGGCCGACGGCAGGTGGCATGTGCTGCGGCGCGCCGGCGGCCATGCCTATGTCGACCCGGCGTTCGAGGCGATGGAAGGCAAGCGTGTTCGACTGCGCGGCAAGCTGCGGCCGAACTTCTTCCTGGTCGAAGGCGTCGACGAGCCCAACGACTGAGCCACGTGCCGCCCACACGTGGCGCTAGGCGATGCCCACCACCTTGTGGGTCTGGATGCCCAGCCGCCACTGAGGGTGCTGCATGCAATAGGCGATCGCGTCCTGCGTGTTGCGCGCCCGATCGGGCCCATCCATTGGCTGCAGGATGAAGTGGTCGAAGGCCAGGCCGGTAAAGCGCTCGGGCATCGCCAGCACTTGCGGGAACACCAGCTTCAACTCATCGCCGGCGGTCAACACCAGCGGCGCATCGGCCTTGGGACTGACGCAGATCCAGTCCAGCCCGCGGGGCGCCGGCTGGGTGCCGTTGGTTTCAACGGCCACGTCGAAACCCCGCGCGTGCAAGGCTTCGACCAGGGTCTCGTCCAACTGCAGCAGGGGTTCGCCGCCGGTGCACACGACCATCGGCTTGCCGCCCGCGCCGCCAGACCACTTCGCGGCCACCGCAGCTGCGAGCGCTTCGGCAGTGTCGAACTTGCCGCCGCCCGCGCCATCGGTGCCGACGAAGTCGGTATCGCAGAAGCGGCAGGTGGCCGTCGCACGGTCTGCTTCGCGACCCGACCATAAGTTGCAGCCGGCAAAACGGCAGAACACGGCTGCGCGCCCAGCTTGGGCGCCCTCGCCTTGCAGCGTGTAGAAGATTTCCTTGACCGAGTACGTCATGCTCAAGCAGCCAGCACGGGCTCGGTGTCGCCCGCGCAAACGATGGCCCCGCAGCCTTCGGTTTCAAACAGATCGACGCGCGAGACCTGAGGCAAGCGTGCGCGCGCCTGGGCCAGTACCCAACGCGCGAGGCTGGCCGTGTCGCAATCCACCAGATCCGGAATGTCGTGCAGCGGGTGATGGTCCAGTGCCTTGAACACCGGCTTGAACAGCTCCTTCACGTCGCCGAAATCCACCGCCCAGCCCTGCAGCTCATCCAACTCGGCGCTCAGGTGCAAACGCAGCGTGTAGGTGTGGCCATGCAGGGCCGCCAGCGGGTTGTCTTGAGGCGCCCGGCGCTGGCGCAGTGCGCTGTCGAGGTGAAAGTCTTTCCAGATCCGATGTGTGGCACCGTCGTACTGCGCGCCGCAGGACGCTGTCTCGTAGACCTTCACCGACACGAGCCCGTCGGTACCAGCCGCCAAGCGCTGCCACAACCAACGGCTCAACATCTCGCTGGTTGGGTTCTCCAGCCCAGGCAGCTCATTGAGACACGTGTAGTTCAGCTGGTGATGCAACGGTGCCCACAGCTCGTCCAGTCGGTCGCAGGCTCTGTGCGCGACCTCGCTGGATGCAACACGCAGATGCACCACTGCCTCGAAGCCGTGGCCATGCATGCGGCCGCACTTGTGGCCCAGCGGGACGTTCGGCAGGCGGTGCGCGGATTGGAAGCGATAGCGCCGCCATGCGTGGGCCACGCCGTTCTCGTCAACGTCCACACCACTGTGGGCCGAGCTCTGCACGCCGACGGCCGGCACCTGCGGCAAGCTAAGTTGGCTGGCGATCCAGCGGGCCAGCCGATCATCGCTTGGCTCTTCAACCAGTTCGTTCAGCAACACGTGATCGAACGGCGCAGTCACTGCAGCCAGCGCGTCTTGCAGGCGGCTCAGTTCCCCACCAGGAAACGTTGCCCAGCCATCGGCCAAGGCCGCACGCACACGAACCTGAAAACTGTGCCCGTGCAGACGCGACGCGCGATGGCCCGTCGGCAAGCTGTGCAGTTGCCGTGCGGCATCGAAGCCGGCTTGGGCGGTGAAGAAATGGCGGCTCGACATGACGCAAAGACAAACGGGTTAGCAGCGTGTGCTGCTAACCCGTTGTTATTGGTTGGTCGGGGTGGCGGGATTCGAACTCGCGACCCCTTGCACCCCATGCAAGTGCGCTACCAGGCTGCGCTACACCCCGACGAAGCTCGCATTATAGCCAGGCATTTGGAGGCCTCTCGGCTGATAAGAAAATCATCGCTGAGGCCGACGTTTTCTTGCGTCGCATCGAGGGCGAAAGACGCCCTCAAGCTCTCGGCCACCGGCTCAGAAGACGAGCAGTTCGCGGATCGCCAGCAGCTCGTCGCGAACCTGCTCGACGCTGGGATTGGCCGGCAGCACCGGCAAGCGCAATTCAGCGGTCGAAGCATGGCTCAGTGCGGCCATGGCTTGCGCGCCCGGGGCTGCGACCGGCAAGGTATGCGGCTCCGGCAAGCTGTCCGGCAGGTTGTCGTCGGCGCCTTCCAATGAAGCAGCTTCGGACAAGCGATTGCGCGCACCGCTGATGGTGAAGCCCTGGTCGTACAGCAGATCGCGGATGCGCCGGATCAACAGCACTTCGTGGTGCTGGTAGTAGCGCCGGTTGCCGCGGCGCTTCATGGGCTTGAGCTGGGTGAACTCCTGCTCCCAATAACGCAGCACGTACGGCTTTACGCCGCACAGCTCGCTCACCTCACCGATGGTGAAGTAGCGCTTGGCGGGGATGGCCGGCAGGCGGTTGGGGCCAGAATCCATAAAAGAATGGGCGTGCGAAATCAATGCACTTCGGCGAAGTGCTCAGACTTTACTCGAACTCCTCCGCAGGCGGCATGTCGCCCTGAACAATCGCTTTCAACTTGTGGCTTGCATGGAAGGTCACCACGTTGCGCGCCTTGATCGGGATCGGCTCGCCAGTGCGGGGGTTGCGGCCGGGCCGCGGCGCCTTGCGACGGATCGAGAAGTTGCCAAAGCCCGAGAGCTTGACGTCGGTGCCCTGCACCAACGCCTCGTTGACGATCTCGAAGAACGCCTCGACCATGTCCTTCGATTCGCGCTTGTTCAGCCCCAGGCGCTCGAACAGCAACTCGGCCAACTCGGCCTTGGTGAGCGTGGGCGTTTCGAGCGACGGGAGGATGACGCGGTCCATCGGCGGCGGTGCGGTGTCGGCGGGGTCGGAAGGGAAATCGGGCTGCATGCGCTGAAGGCCTTTTCCGGTGCGTGTGTCGTCGAAGCTCAACCGCGCAGGTGTGCGCCATGGGCCACTTGGGCGCGCGTGACAGCCTCCGCCTGGACCGCATCGATGCGATCGTCGGTCAGCGTGGCTTCGTCATCCAACAATTCCAGCCGAACGGCCAAGCTGCGGTGACCAGCGGGAATGTCGGCCGTCGGCACGGACGGTTTGTAGATGTCAAACAGCGTGGCGCGTCGCACCAAGCCGGCCGGGTCGGCGCGCAACGTGGCGACCAGCGCGTCATGGGCGACCTGCTCCGATACCACCAAGGCCAGGTCGCGCACGACCACCTGCTGGCGGGGCACGGGTTTGGCTTGCGGCACGTCGCGGCGCTGCACGGCACCGAGGTCCAACTCGAACAACATCGGCGCTTGCGGCAGCTCGTAGGCCTGGCGCCAGCGCGGATGCAGTTCGCCGACATGGCCGATGACCTCACCGTCCAGCTCCACCGCAGCACAACGGCCCGGGTGCATGGCCGGGTGCTCGGTGGCGACAAAACGCGCCACACGGGGAGCCAGCAAAGCTTCGACGTCGCCCTTCAGGTCGAAAAAGTCAACCGCCTTGTCGGGCTGGCCCCATTGCAGCGACGCAGCCGGACCGTAGGCCAGGCCGGCCACGCGCTGCGACTGGTCAATGCCCTGCACAGTGCTGTCGCTAGCGGCCACGCTCGCATCGCGGCGGAAGACTCGACCCAGCTCGAAAACACGCACGCGCGACGCCTTGCGCGACAGGTTGTAGCGCAGCACGTTGATCAGGCTTCCGACAAGGCTGGAACGCATCACGGCCAACGGCGCCGCGATCGGGTTCAGCACCTTGATCGGGTCGGTGTTGCCGGCCAGTTCGTGTTCCCAGCGTTCCTCGACGAAGCTGAAGTTGATCGTTTCCTGGTAGCCCTGCGCCGCCAGTGCGTGACGCACATCGTGGGTGCTGCGCTGCGATTCCACCCGCACACGCGCCATCACTGGCGCCAGCGGAGCGGTGGCGGGCAGGCGCTGGTAGCCGATCACGCGGGCGACTTCTTCGATCAGGTCTTCCTCGATCGCGATGTCGAAACGCCAGCTCGGCGGCGTCACCGTCAGCGTGCCTTCACCTTCGCTGAACTGCAGACCCAGGCGGCGCAGCACGCCAGCGCATTCTTCTTGGGTGACCGGCATGCCGATCACCTTGGCGGCGCGCGCCACGCGCAGCGTGACGGGCTTGGCTTCGGGCAACTCACCCTGCCAATCGGTCATCGGACCGGCCTCGCCGCCGCAGATGTCTTGCACCAGGCGCGTGATGTGCTCGATGTGCTCGACCGTCAGCGCCGGGTCCACGCCGCGTTCGAAGCGGTGGCCCGCGTCGGTCGAGAAGGTGTAGCGGCGCGATCGGCCGGACACCGCGTTGGGCCACCAGAACGCAGCCTCGATGTAGATGTTCTTCGTGTCGTCGGACACTGCCGTCGAGTCGCCGCCCATGATGCCGGCCAGAGATTCGACATGCGCCTCGTCTGCGATCACGCCGACCTGCTCGTCGAGCTCGATGGTGTTGCCGTTGAGCAGCTTCAGGCTCTCGCCCTTCTTGCCCCAGCGCACGGTCAAACCGCCGTGGATCTTGTCGAGGTCGAAGATGTGCGACGGGCGACCGAACTCGAACATCACGTAGTTCGAGATGTCGACCAGTGGCGACACGCTGCGCTGCCCGCAACGCGCCAGTCGCTCGACCATCCAGGCCGGTGTCGTGGCCTTCGGATTCACACCGCGCACGACGCGGCCCGAGAAGCGACCGCACAGGTCGCTCGCTTCCACCTTGACCGACACGCGCTGGTCATTCGCGGGCGCCACCGGCGAAAAACTGGGCGCCTTCAGCGGCACGCCGGTCAGTGCAGACACTTCGCGGGCGATGCCGTAGACCGACAGACCGTGCGCCAGGTTCGGCGTGAGCTTCAGCGTGAACAGCGTGTCGTCGAGCCTCAGGTACTCGCGAATGTTCTGGCCCAGCGGCGCATCGGCCGGCAGTTCGAGCAAACCGCCATGGTCTTCCGACAGCTTCAGCTCGCGCGCCGAGCACAGCATGCCGAAGCTCTCGACGCCACGCAACTTGCCGATCTTGATCTCGAACGGCTTGCCGTCCTCACCTGGCGGCAACTGCGCGCCGACGACGGCCAGCGGCACACGGATGCCTACGCGCGCGTTCGGCGCGCCGCAGACGATCTGCAGCGGCCCGTCCTTACTGAACGGGCCGGCATCGACGCGGCACACGCGCAGCTTGTCCGCGTTCGGATGCTGCTCAGCCTCGACGATCTCGGCTACGACGATGCCCGCAAACGGCGGCGCGACAGGACGCAGCTCTTCGACCTCCATGCCGGACATGGTCAGCAGGTCGGCCAATTCGGCGGTGTTCAGCRGCGGGTTGCAGAACTCGCGCAACCAGGATTCTGGGAATTGCATGGGATCGGTTCAGTCTTCGGTGTTCGGGGTCAACGTCGGCGGTGACGGTCGCGTCACTGGAACTGCAGTCACTGAAACTGGGACAAGAATCGCAGATCGCCGTCGAAGAACAGGCGCAGGTCGTTCACGCCGTAACGCAGCATCGTCAGCCGGTCCGGGCCCATGCCGAAGGCGAAGCCGATGTAGCGCTCGGGGTCGAGGCCAAAGTTGCGCACGACGTTCGGGTGCACCTGGCCGGAGCCGGCGACTTCGAGCCAGCGACCTTTCAGCGGGCCGTGCGCGAAGGCAATGTCGACCTCGGCCGACGGCTCGGTGAACGGGAAGAACGACGGGCGGAAGCGGATCGTCAGGTCGTCCGTCTCGAAGAAGTTGCGGAAGAAATCGGTGAAGACCGACTTCAGGTCCTTGAAGCTGACGTTCTCGCCGATCCACAGGCCTTCGCACTGGTGGAACATCGGCGAGTGGGTCGCGTCGCTGTCGACGCGGTAGGTGCGGCCGGGGGCGATCACGCGGATCTCGGGGATCGTGTCGCCGCGGGCCAGCGCCTCGGCGTGACGGGCGGCGTGGGCACGCGCATAGCGCACCTGCATCGGGCTGGTGTGCGGACGCAGGTTGAGCCAACGGCCACCGTCGTCCTTCATGTCGACGTAGAAGGTGTCCTGCATCGAACGCGCCGGGTGGTTCTCCGGGTTGTTCAACGCGGTGAAGCTCATCCAGTCGGTTTCGATCTCGGGGCCGTCGGCCACATCGAAACCCATCGAACCGAAGATGGCTTCGATGCGCTCCATCGTGCGCGACACCGGGTGCAGGCCACCCTGCCCACGCTGGCGGCCAGGCAGCGTCACGTCCAACGCCTCGGCCTTGAGTTGCGCTTCCAGCTCGGCATCGGCCAGCGCCTGGCGGCGCGCGTTCAGCGCCGCCTCGATGCGCTGCTTGGTCTGGTTGATCTCGGCGCCGCGGGTCTTCTTTTCTTCCGCAGTCAGTGTGGCCAGACCCTTCAACAGCTCGGTGACACGACCGGCCTTGCCCAAAAAGCGGGCCTTGGCGTTTTCCAGTTCGGCCGGCGTGCCGGCTGCTGCGAAATCGGCCTGCGCGGCGTCCACCAGTTGATCGAGGTCGTTCATGCTTACCAAGCGAAGATCAAAAACAAAATAAAAAAGGCCGCACCAACAGGTGACGGCCTTCGAGTGCCTGTGCGGCCTCCGGTGCCCCTGTTGCCAAGGGCGCCGGAAGAGCCTGCAGCGGTATCAGCTCAGCTGGGCCTTCACCTTGTCGACGATGGCAGCAAAAGCGGCCGGATCGTGAATGGCCATGTCCGACAGCACCTTGCGGTCGAGTTCGATCTGGGCCTTCTTCAGGCCGGCGATGAACTTGCTGTAGGTCAGACCCAGACCACGGGTTGCCGCGTTGATACGGGCAATCCACAGCTGGCGGAACACGCGCTTTTTGGTGCGGCGGTCGCGGTAGGCGTATTGGCCCGCCTTCATCACCGCCTGCTTGGCGATGCGGAAGACGTTCTTGCGACGACCACGGAAGCCCTTGGCCAGGGCCAGGATCTTCTTGTGACGGGCGCGGGCGGTTACACCACGTTTAACGCGAGGCATGTTTGGTTTCCTTTCAGTCCGTCAGAAGATCAGAGGCCAGCGTAGGGCAGCATCTGTGCCATGTGGCCCATGTTGGTCTCGTGCACGTTGGCAGCACCACGCAGGTGGCGCTTGTTCTTCGTGGTCTTCTTGGTCAGGATGTGGCGCTTGAACGCTTGACCGCGCTTGACGGTGCCACCCGGACGGACGCGGAAACGCTTCTTGGCCCCGCTCTTGGTCTTCATTTTGGGCATGACTGCTCCTTGTGAATTGCCTCTGCTGGGCGGCCCCCGCGGCTGCGGTGGCACTTGATGGCCTGCAGTAGCTTCTGCATCAACCCGGCAGTGACCAAACCGCCGGGTGAATTCTTCAAAAACTTCGTCGCGCTGGTTAGCGCTTCTTCGGTGCCAGCACCATGATCATCTGGCGCCCTTCGAGCTTGGGCATGTGCTCGACGACTGCCACATCCGACAGCTCGTCGCGAATGCGTTCGAGCAGGCGCATGCCGATGTCCTGGTGGGTGATTTCGCGGCCACGGAACCGCAAGGTCACCTTGCCCTTGTCACCGTCTTCGGCGATGAAGCGGCGCAGATTGCGCATCTTGATCACGTAGTCGCCTTCATCGGTGCCCGGGCGGAACTTGACTTCCTTGACTTCGATGACCTTCTGCTTGGACTTCGCTTCGGCGGCGCGCTTTTGYTCCTGGTACTTGAACTTGCCGTAGTCCATCAGCCGGCAAACCGGCGGATCTGCAGTGGCGGCAATCTCGACCAGATCCACGTCGGCTTCGGCTGACATCCGCAAGGCGTCCTGAATGCTGACGATGCCCAACGGCTCGTTCTCGACGCCGTTCAGGCGCACGTTCAGGGCGGTGATCTCACGGTTCAGTCGATGCTTGCGCTCGACGTTAGGCATCCGACGGTCGGCAAAGGTAGCGATGGTTAAAACCCCTCAAACAGGTCCTGAGGCAAGTGCAGGACCCGACGAAAAACATTCGGCGAACGAAAACCGAGGCAAAACCTTAGAGCTTGGCCGCAATGTCGCCTGCGAGCTTCGACTGGAAGTCTGCGAGGGACATCACGCCCAGATCCTGGTTGCCTCGGGCGCGCACCGCGACGGCCCCGCTTGCCTTCTCCTTGTCGCCTACGACCAGGATGTACGGGACCTTTTGCAACGAATGCTCCCGTATTTTAAACGTGATCTTCTGGTTGCGCAAATCGCCCTCTGCCCTAACCCCTTGTTTTTTCAGCGTTTTGACGACGGATTCGACGTAGTCCGCCTGGGCTTCCGTGATCGACGAGACCACCACCTGCGTCGGCGCCAGCCAGGCCGGCAGCGCCCCGGCGTGCTGCTCGATCAGGATGCCGATGAAACGCTCCAGGCTGCCGACGATCGCCCGGTGCAGCATCACCGGCGTCAGGCGGTCGCCCGATTCGGCCACGTACTCGGCGCCCAGGCGCTCGGCCATGAAGAAATCGACCTGCATCGTGCCGCACTGCCACTCGCGGCCCAGCGCGTCCTTCAGCGTGTATTCGATCTTCGGGCCGTAAAAGGCGCCATCTCCCGGCGAAATGACGAACTCGCAGCCCGAGCGGCGCAGGCTTTCCATCAGCGCGTGCTCGGCCTTGTCCCAGCTTTCGTCGGAGCCGATGCGCGCATCGGGCCGCGTCGCGACCTTGTAGAGGATGTTCGTGAAGCCGAAGTCGGCGTAGACCTTCTGCAGCAGCGTCGTGTAGTCGACGCACTCCTGCAGGATCATTTCTTCCGTGCAGAAGATGTGGCCGTCGTCCTGCGTGAAGCCACGCACCCGCATGATCCCGTGCAGCCCGCCCGTCGGCTCGTTGCGGTGGCACTGGCCGAACTCGCCATAGCGCAGCGGCAGGTCGCGGTAGCTCTTGATGCCCTGCTTGTAGATCAGGATGTGGCCGGGGCAGTTCATCGGCTTCAGCGCGTAGTCGCGCTTCTCCGACTCCGTCGTGAACATGTTCTCGCGGTACTTCTGCCAGTGGCCCGTCTTCTCCCACAGCGACTTGTCCAGGATCTGCGGGCCCTTGACCTCGAGGTAGCCGTTGTCACGGTAGACCTGCCGCATGTACTGCTCGACGCATTGCCACACGGCCCAGCCCTTGGGGTGCCAGAACACCGTGCCGGGCGAATGCTCGTCGAGGTGGAACAGGTCCAGCTCGCGGCCGAGGCGGCGGTGGTCGCGCTTCTCGGCCTCCTCCAGCATCGTCAGGTACTTCTGCAGGTCGTCCTTGCTGGCCCAGGCCGTGCCGTAGATGCGCTGCAGCATCTCGTTGCGGTGGTCACCACGCCAGTAGGCGCCCGCCACCTTCATCAGCTTGAAGTGCTTCAGCTTGCCCGTCGACGGCACGTGCGGGCCGCGGCACAGATCTTCGAACTGGCCTTCGCGGTACAGCGACACGTCTTCGCCGGCCGGGATGGAGCCGATGATCTCGGCCTTGTAGTGCTCACCGAGCGACTTGAAGTAGGCCACTGCCTCATCGCGCGGCAGCACGCGGCGCTCGACCTTCTCGTCCTTCTTGACCAGCTCGCCCATCTTGGCTTCGATGGCCACCAAGTCTTCGGGCGTGAACGGGCGCTTGTACGCGAAGTCGTAGAAGAAGCCGTTCTCGATGACCGGGCCGATCGTCACCTGGGCTTCGGGGAAGAGCTCCTTCACCGCGTAGGCCAGCAAGTGGGCCGTCGAATGGCGGATCAGTTCCAGACCGTCGGCGTCCTTGTCCGTCACGATGGCAAGTGGCGCGTCGGCTTCAATCAGATAGCTCGTGTCGACCAGCTTGGCTTCCGAGCCTTGGCCGATGCGGCCACCGAGCGCGGCTTTGGCGAGACCAGCGCCGATCGACGCGGCCACTTCTGCAACCGTCAGCGGGCCCGGGTACTCACGTTGGGAACCATCGGGCAAAGAGATCTTGATCATTTGGTGTTCCAGAAAACAAAAACGCGGCTGAAGGGCCGCGTTTCGTGAGGGAAAGTTAGGACGAGTCCGAACGTGCCGCGGCCGACTAGGTGATTTCTCCGAAGGTCGTAGTTCGCGGTGTCATAACCCGTGCTGCCTTTCCTGCTCTTGCTGGTGGGATGGCGAATTGTAGAACGAGAGCTGCGCTGCCAACAATCACAGGGCTTCGGCCTCGAGCGGCGCGCCGGAATCGACCAGCGCGGCAAACTCGTCGGCCAGGCGCTGGCTTTCGGCAATCGCGCGCCGCCAAACCGTCTGGCGCGCCGCTATGTCGTCACCAAAGGCCTTGAAGTCGCCGCGGTCGGGCAGCTTGCCACCCGGCAGTCCGGCAATCCACTCGGCGCGTGGCGCCAGCACCACGACGTTGTCCAGCGCCGACGTGCTGCGATGCCGGTGCTTGAGCACCTTGTCCAGCCAGCCAGGCACCAGCGTCGGCTGGAAATGCGGGTAGAGCACCAGACCCTCAGCGATGCGGTCGTAGCGAAGATGAAGGTGGTAGTCGGTGATGCCGCCGTCCCAGTACGCGCCGGCCGGGGCGCCGGGAATGTCCTGCACCGCTTCGAGCCAGAACGGGATCGAGCAGCTGGCCAGCACCGCCGGGGCGAGGTTGGCCGCGCTGAGGTCCACCTGGTGCGTGCGGTAGTCGTGCAACGGCAGCGGCAAGGGGTCACGCGGGTCCGAAAACACGACACGCTCCAACCACCCACCCATCGCTTGCCGCGACAGCAGATTGCTGACGAACGCGCCGCCGTAGCCCAACGGTGTGCGCAGCTTGCCTTCGCGTCGCAACACATGCCGTCCGCGGCTGGTGAACACGTGCAGGCGGTAGCGCGGATGCCCCAGCAGCTCGTGCTCTACACCGCCGAAGTGCTCCCCCAGCTTGGCGCCGAAAGTGCGGCTCACGACCTGCGCTGTCGGCTGTTTGCCCGGCGCATGCTCGTACGACTGCATCACGTAGTCGTCGGCCAGACGCGCCAAAGCCGCGTCGGGGTCGGTGCGGCAGGCAGAAGCCATGCGCCACGCGCCGATCGACGCGCCGAGCAAGTGAACAGTCTGCGTGCTGCGCGGCAGCCATTGGCCGAAGAGGTACCGGTCCAGCGGGTTCAGCACCAAGCCCTTGGGGCCACCGGCGGCGGCAGGGATGACCACCACGTTCGCCGGTTGCAGACCCCGCTCGCGCAGTTGCTGGCGGGCCCGTGGACCTGCCAACACGCGCAAGGCCTGCAGACCTGCCATCGCCGTGATCAGCGCTTTTGCAGCTTCGCGAAAGCCGCCGCCATCGCGCTCGGGCCGGCAGCCGGTGCCGCCCCGCGCGGCCCCGGACCCGCACGCTCGCCACGCGCCGCCGGGCGGTAGCTGTTGTCGCCTTTCGCCCCTTGGCCCTTCTGCGAAGGCGCCGCGTCGAGCTTCATCGTCAGCGAAATGCGCTTGCGGGCCAGGTCGACCTC
>NZ_JBFUGE010000167.1:0-11782 GCF_056403075.1 Ideonella sp. P3_A4
ATCCGGGCGGGCATGGCGGTGGGTATGGCAACCCGGGCCATGGCGGCTACGGCCCGATGGCCTCGTCCCGCTGAACCCAACCTGACCCGTCTCAGACAACGGCCGGTGCTTTTGCACCGGCCGTTGTGCTTTTGGGCCGTGTTCCGCCTGGCGGTGACCGCGTCACGGCTAGAAGAGACCGCTTCGCCCTGCATTTCCGGGCTCAAGAAAACGTTGCCGCGGCCGAAAATCTCTGTGAGAAGGATCGGCCTGTCGCGCGACGCAGGGGCCGGCAGCTGGCCGCCCCAGGCTGGCGCACACCACGGAAAACGCATGTTCAACATCACCCGACTGAAGATCGGCCAGCGGCTGGCACTTGGCTTTGGCGTCGTCATCGCCGTCTTTGGCGTCATGGCGGGCATGGCCTACATGCGCATCGGCGCGATGAGCGACGAAATCGGCTTGCTGGTGGGCGATCGCTATCAGAAGACCGTGGTCGCCGGGCAGATCAAGTCCGAGGTGAGCGAGGTGTCGCGCAACATGGGCAACATCCTGATCATGACCGAGCCCGGTCAGATCAAGAAAGAGCTCGAGAACATCGACAAGGTGATGAAGGCCAATGACGCGACCTTCGACAACCTGAAGACGCTGATCACCGACGAAGCCGGCCAGGAGCACCTGAAGGAAATCGCCGCACTGCGCGACAAGTTCAAGCCAGTGGCCGCTGCGTTTTCGCAATTGGTGGCCGAGGACAACAAGGACGACGCGATGGTGAAGTTCGTCTTCGCCATCCGCCCGGTGCAGCTGAAGTACTTTGCCGCGCTCGACAAGTTCATCAGCTACCAGCATGGCCAGATGGAAGAGGCGCGTGTCGCCTCGGCGGCGCAGGCCAAGCGTACGGGCTTGTTGATCCTGGGCATGGCGTTGGGCGCTGCGGCCTTGAGCCTGGGTGTTGCCTACCTGTGCACCCGCAGCATCACCGTGCCGCTGACGCACGCCGTGTCGATCGCCCAGCGTGTGGCCGCCGGTGACCTGACCAGCCGCGTGGAAGTCAAGACGCAAGACGAGACCGGCCAGCTGATGGCCGCGCTCGTCGACATGAACGAATGCCTGCAGCAGATCGTCGGCAACGTGCGCCAAGGCACCGAGTCGATCGCCGCCGCATCGGCCGAGATCGCCAGCGGCAACATGGACCTGTCGACCCGTACCGAGCAGCAGGCGGCCTCGTTGCAGCAGACCGCGCATTCGATCAAGGACCTGACGAACAACGTGCGCCAGAACGCCGACAACGCCCGCCAGGCCGACACGCTGGTGCGCTCGGCCTCCGAAGTGGCCAAGCAAGGCGGCGACGTGGTGTCGCAGGTCGTGCAGACCATGGGCTCGATCGACGCCTCGTCGAAGAAGATCGGCGACATCATCGGCGTGATCGATGGCATCGCGTTCCAGACGAACATCCTGGCGCTGAACGCGGCGGTTGAAGCTGCCCGCGCAGGTGAGCAGGGCCGTGGCTTCGCGGTGGTGGCGGGCGAAGTGCGCTCGCTGGCGCAGCGCTCGGCCGGCGCGGCCAAGGAGATCCGCACGCTGATCACCGACTCGGTCGAGAAGGTGGCGGTGGGCAGCAAGCTGGTGGCCCAGGCCGGCTCGACGATGGGTGAGGTGGTGGCCAGCGTGCGCCGCGTGACCGACATCATGAGCGAGATCAGCGCCGCCAGCCAGGAGCAAAGCGTGGGCATCGAGCAGGTCAGCCGCACCATCGACCAGATGGACAGCTCGACCCAGCAGAACGCCGCGCTGGTGGAACAGGCGGCTGCCGCTGCCGAATCGCTGCGCAGCCAGTCGCAGACGCTGGAACAGACCGTCAGCCTGTTCAAGTTGCACGACTGATCTGGGCGTCCTCGCCCGGCGCGAGCAGCAAACCAGACAACCGGCGTCCCCTCCCACACGCCCTGACAACCGCGGCCGTCCAGGCCGCGTTGTCGTTCAAGCGCAGGCCATCCAGGCCGCGCCATCACTGTTTCCCGGCCTTGACAGGCCGCCGGCCGCTGTGCCCTGATACGAGGCCGGCTGCGTGGTGGCCGCGTTCTCGTCTTTTGTCATTCCTTGCTGGAGTCCGCATGAAACTGAGTTTCGCGATCCCCCGCCTGATGGGTGGGCTGCTGTGCGCGATGGCGCTGGCTTTGCCGGCTGCGGCCGTCGAGGTCGAAGGCGTCAAGCTTGACGACAGCGCCAAGGTCGCCGGGAAGGACCTGAAGCTCAATGGCGCCGGCGTGCGCACGCGAGCCATCTTCAAGGTCTATGTGATGGGGCTGTACCTGCCCGAGAAGAAGAAGACCGCCGCCGAGGTGCTGGCGGTCGAGGGCCCGCGCCGTTTCACGCTGGTGATGCTGCGCGAGGTGAGTGGTTCGGACCTGGGCGAGGCCTTCATGGCCGGCCTGAACAAGAACACCGACAAGGCGGAGAAGAGCAAGATCGTCAACCAGATGGCGAAGTTCGGCGAGATGTTCACCACCGTCGAGAGCCTGAAGAAGGGCGACGTGCTGACCAGCGACTGGGTGCCCGGCAGCGGCACGGTGATGATGCTGAACGGCAAGGCCATGTCCGAGCCTTTGCCCGACATCGCGTTCTACAACGCGATCCTGAAGATCTGGCTCGGCGAGAAGCCGGCCGACACGACGCTGAAGCCCGCGTTGCTGGGCGAAAAGGCTTCGTGACCRCCGGCGGGCTTTCAGCGGCCCGCCCGATCAAGCCTTGCAAGGCGCCGCGCCGTCCCGCCAGGGCCGGTCGGCGCCTTTGTCGTTTCAAGCCTGGCCGCGCAGCCGCGCCACTTCAGCGGTCAGCATGCGATCGCGCCAGCCTTCGCCGCTGAGGTTCAGGAAGGTCACGACGCCATGGATGGTCAGGCCCAGGCCCCAGCCCCACAGCGGAAAGTGGCTCCACGGGCGGCCGCCGATCGCCTGGTTCAACAGGAACAGGCCCAGGTTGACCAGCGTGAAGACGAGGGCGTGGATGTAGAAGCCCGTCTTCATCGCGACGCGCTTGCGGGCGCGGCGCAGCAGGGCGGCTTCGGTTGCGTTGGTCGTCGCGCTGTCGATGTCGTTCCAGGTGTTCATGCGGGCCTCCGGTGTGGCTGGGGTTCGGGATGGCTGCATCGTCGCGCTGCCCGCCCGATGCCACCAGCCGGTTGCGACGCATGGCGATCGGCGTTCGCCAATGGCCGGCAGCGGGCGCGAACTGCGCCCCTGGCTCACATGCCCTTGAAGCGCGGCGCGTAGATGCGGCTGACGTTCAGCCGCTCGGGGCGATGGCGCAATACGAGCTGCACACGCCCCACCTCGTCGCGCAGTGCCTGCTCGATCTCGCGTGCCTGCACGACGGTGCCGCGGTGCACCTGCCAGAAGCGCTGCGGGTCCAGCTGAGGCAGCAGCTCGCGCAGCGAGGTGCGGATCAGGTGCTCTTGCGTCGCCGTGAGCACCCGCACGTACTTGTCGGCGGCCTCGAAATAGACCACGTCTTCGACCGGCACCATGTGCACCACCGAGCCGCTGGAAGCCTGGATCACGCTCAGCAACTGCGGTGCACTGCCAGCTACTGGCGCGCCCAGCAACTGGCGCAGCTGGCTGACCAGTTGCTCGCTTTCGGCCAGCGCGTGGCTGGGCGCACCACCGACAGGGCGGCGGCCCGCCACCAGACCGCGCAGGCGCTGGCAAGCCGCGGCCAGGCGCGCCGGCTRCACGGGTTTGAGCAGGTAGTCCACCGCGCTGGCCTCGAAGGCCTGCAGCGCGTACTGGTCGTAAGCCGTGATGAAGACGACCAGCGGCAGCGGCCGCTCGGCCGGCCAGTCTTCGACCACCGCCTGCGCCGCCTCCAGGCCACTGCGGCCCGGCATGCGGATGTCCAGAAACAGCAGCTCGGGTAGTTGCGCCAGGGCCTGCTCGATCGCGCTGTCGCCGTCCGGCGCGAGCGACACGATGTTCAGGCCCGGCCAGGCGCGCTTCAGCTCGGCTTGCAGGGCCTGGGCGAGCAGCGGCTCGTCCTCGGYGATCAGTGCGGTGGCGGGCAGCTGCGGGTCATCGGTGAAGGGCTGGGTCATGGCAGTCAAATGGAAGAAGATGCGTCGATGGCGGCCAACGGCCAGCGTAGCGTGACGACAGTGCCGCCGGCTTCGGCCGGGCCCGGTTGCAGCGACAGCGATGCCTGCGCGCCGTACAGCGTGGCCAGGCGTTCGCGCACCTGCGCCAGGCCGAAGCCTGTGCCGGCGGTGGCCACGGGGGCCGCCGGCTCGGCGCCGGCAGCTTGTGGTCCGACGCCGGTGTCTGCCACACGCAGCACCAACTCACCGGCTTCGGTGGCCGCCTGCACGTGGATCAGCCCGCCGCCGCGTTTGGGCTCCAGCCCATGCTTGATCGCGTTCTCGACCAGCGGCTGCAGCAACAGCGGCGGCACCGGGGTGCTGGCCAATGCATCGGGCAAGTCCAGCTCGACACGCAGTCGGTCACCCATGCGGATCTGCATCAGCGCCAGGTAGTCGCCCAGGCGCGAGAACTCGGCCGACAAAGGGTGCAGCGGCGCGCGGCTGGCGCCCAGCGTGGCGCGCAGGAAGTCGATCAGCCGGTCCAGCATCGCCTGGGCCCGTTCCGGGTCGAGGGCGATCAGCGCCCGCAGGTTGGCCAGCGTGTTGAACAGCATGTGCGGTTCGAGCTGCGATTCGAGCAGCTTCAGCCGCGTCTCGGCCGCCTGCCGCTGGGCGGCCTCGGCCAGTGCCTGCGCCGCCTGCAGCCGGCCCTTGGCGTGGTAGTAGTAGGTGATGCCGACGCCCGGCAGCAGCGAGATCAGCAGCATCGCGGCGCCCATCCCGATGCCCTCGCCGAACGCGTGACCTTGCCGGCCGATCAGCAGATTGCCCAGTTGGGAGCCGAGCGTGATGCCGGACAGCGTGCCGAAGACGAGGCAGGCCGACATCCAGCCCCAGCCGGGCCAGTCGGCCTGTGCCTGGGTGCTGGCCTGCGGCTCGTGCCGGTAGACCCAGGCCGAGGCGAAGTGGCGCAGCACATCGATCGAGACGCTGCAGCCCATCGAGATACACCAGGAATAGACCAGCGTGTGCCAGGAGCTGCGCCGAAACAGCAGCATCAGCATCACCGCCACGCCGGTGCCCAAGACCAGGGCGTAGCCGACGTGACGCAGCGAGCGCAGCGCCCAGGCACGCAGCGGCAAGGCGGCTGTCGGCGGCGCGGAAATCGATTGTTCAGCCATTGCCGCGATTGTCGGCGCCGAGGGACTGGCCGGTCAGTCCCGGCGCGACAGGCGGCACCCGGCTGGCGCCAAGCCTGGGCGCGGCGACGCGAGCGGTGGGGCGGATGAATCCGGGCCGGCGTCGGCTGCGTATGTCTTTCCTGAGGCCGCGCTGCCGTTGCGCGGCTGACCGAGGAGACACCGATGACCCGCTTTGCCGAAGTCCGCCACGAAGAATGGATCGCCGCCGACCTGTCGCTCGTGAAAGCGCAGTTTGCGGACCTGGACCACCACATCCAGGCCAATGTGCACCCCAAGCTGAGCTTTGAGGTGCTGCACCAGTCGCCTCGGCGGGCGCGCTACGTGCAGCAGGTCAAGCTGCTGGGCATCCGCCAGCGCGACGTGTTCGAGCGCGAGTTCGGCGCTGCCGGCAGCATGACAGACACCTCGGTCGAAGGTTTCAACAAGGGCGGCTCCATTCACTTCGAGTTCCGCGCCGAGACCCGGGGCGCCCGTGCCGGCACGATGGTGGAGGTCACCGTCCGACTGCCGCTGCCGCCGGTGATCGGCGGCCTGATCCGCCCGCTGCTCGAAGGCCAGGTCCGCAAGGAGCTGCTGGCGGCCGTCGCCGAAGACAAGCACGACCTGGAAGTGCGCGGCTACACGCCCCGGATGCCGGTGCGGCCGACGCTCGCGCAGGCCGCCTGAGCTCCCACTGCCAGGGACTCAGCGGCGACGTCGCGTGCCGCCGCCACCGAGGATCGAGCCCAGCACGCCGCGCACGATCTCGCGACCGACGGCCGAGCCGACCGAGCGCATCGCGCTGCGGGCTGCCGATTCGGCCAGGCCTTCGTGGCGGCCGCCGCGAGGGCCGGTGCTGCCGAACAACACGCCGCTCAAGCTGCCCCACAGGCCACCACCCGCCGGCTCGGCGCCGCCTGTCGACGCCGTGGGCGTGGGGCTGCCACGGGTGGCGCGTTCGGCCTCGTCGGCCATCGACTGGGCGTTGTCGGCGCTCGCCGCCGCGCGGCCCTTGAGCTTTTCGTAGGCGGATTCGCGGTCGACAGTCTTTTCGTAGACGCCGGCCACCAGCGAGCCCTGCAGCAGCGCCTGGCGCTGGGCCGGCGTGATCGGGCCGATCTGGCTACCGGGCGGCAACACGAACACCCGCTGCGTGATTTCGGGCCGGCCCTTGGCGTCGAGAAAGCTGATCAGGGCTTCACCGACCGCCAGCTCGCTGATCGCGGTGGCGATGTCCAGCCCCGGGTTGGCGCGCATCGTCTCGGCCGCTGTCTTGACGGCTTTCTGGTCGCGTGGCGTGAAGGCCCGCAGCGCATGCTGGACGCGGTTGCCGAGCTGGCCCAGCACCGTGTCGGGCACGTCGAGCGGGTTCTGCGTCACGAAGTAGACGCCCACACCCTTGCTGCGCACCAGGCGAACGACCAGCTCGATGCGCTCGACCAGCGCCGCGGGGGCATCCTTGAACAGCAGGTGCGCCTCGTCGAAGAAGAACACCAGCTTGGGCTGCTCGACGTCGCCCACCTCGGGCAGGGTCTCGAACAGCTCCGACAGCATCCACAGCAAGAAGGTGGCGTACAGCCGCGGCGCGTTCATCAGCTTGTCGGCGGCCAGGATGTTGATCACCCCCTTGCCATCCACCGTCTGCATGAAGTCGGCGATGTTGAGCATCGGCTCGCCGAAGAACTTGTCGCCGCCTTGTTCTTCGATCTGCAGCAGTCCACGCTGGATGGCGCCCACGCTGGCGGCGCTGACGTTGCCGTATTCGGTGGTGAACTGGCTGCCGTTCTCGCCGACGTACTGCAGCATCGCGCGCAGGTCTTTCAGGTCCAGCAGCGCCAACCCATGGTCGTCGGCGATCTTGAACACCATGTTCAGCACGCCGGACTGGGTTTCGTTCAGCGCCAGCATGCGGGCGAGCAGCAACGGGCCCATGTCGCTGATGGTGGCGCGCACCGGGTGGCCGGCTTCGCCGAACACGTCCCACAACATGGCGGGGCAGGCGAAGGATTCGGGGGTATCAAGACCGCGCTCTTTCAGCACGGCCGCGAGCTTGTCGCCCACGTGGCCGGCCTGGGTGATGCCGGTCAGGTCGCCCTTGACGTCGGCCATGAAGACCGGGACGCCGAGTTTGGAGAAGTTTTCCGCCAGCGTCTGCAGCGTGATCGTCTTGCCGGTGCCGGTGGCGCCGGTGATCAGCCCGTGGCGGTTGGCCAGGCCGGGCAGCAGGTGGCACGCAGTGTCGCCATGCTGGGCGACGAGGATGGGTTCGGCCATGAGAGGACTCGCAGAGGGACTGAGGTGGCTGGGCCGCCTCAGTCTATCGGAGTCGCAGGGCCGGATTTACTTGGCGACTTCGGCCGGCGGCTGTTCGGTCGTGCCGGTGGCCGTGGCGGCGTTCTCGACCGACTTCTTCGGGCGTCGGCACGAGGCCGAGAGGCGGCTGCCGGTGTTGGTCTCGCATTCGACGGAGACCATCGCGCGGGGCGCCGCAGCGGTGGTTGATCCGGACTCCGTGGTCGCCGGCGCCGACGAGGCGCACGCGCTCAGCAGGGCGATGGTGCCGGTCAGCAAAGCCAAAGAAAGGGCATGGCGTTGAGAACGCATGGGGATACCTCCATGGATTATGGTGATGTTGAACAGCGGCGCTGCCATCGGGCGCACCGCTGGACATTCATGGTAACTTGTTACGTCGTTGACCATGTTCCGCTCAATTCTCAAGCTTCTTCAGGGAAAACGAAAAAGCGGCGGGCGCGAACGCCAGCCGCTTGGACACCGGTGATCGATGCCGGCTTAGTTGCCGCCGGGCATCGGCTGGTGACGCTGCATTTCACGCACCGCTGCCGTGTTGTTGGTCGACTTGACCAGGTTCGAGCAGGTGGTGGCGATGCGGCTGCCGGTGGTGGTGGCGCACTTCTGGCGCGACGGATCCGGGATGTCGGCCTGCGAGACGGTGGGCTCGGGCTCCGGCGGTGCTGTCGCACAACCGCTCAACAGAGTTCCTGCGCAAAGCAACAGGGCGGGGATGACAGACAGCTGGCGCATTAGGGTTACCTCCAGTATGTATAGGGGTGGCATGGGCCGCACTGGTGGCGCGGCCCTGCGCGCCTCGTTCATATTAGCGCGCGCACCCCCTACTGCGTCAACGTCACCATGTGCGCTTGCACCTGGGTCGAAGTCTGCGGCGTCAGCGTGATCACCACACGTGGTAGCTGTTGGCGGCGAAGTTCATTGCCGGCACCAATACGGTCGCGGTGGTGACTGGCACTGCGGCCGCACTGACGGCGGTGGCCAACAGGACGACGGCGCTGGTGGCCTTGCTCTTCTGGAACAGCTGTGCCCGCACGGCGTCGCCGACCAGGTCCAGGTACTGCAAATGCAGGTAGTTCCAGGTCGGCACCGCAGTCGCAAACGAGTCCAGCACGTTGCAGACATAGACCAGATTCGCCGCCGGTGCCAAGGGCGCGCGGACATAGGCACCGCTGGTCGGGATGGTCGCAGTGCCGAGCGTGCTGGAGTTGATCGGCACGCAGGCGCTGGCAGCGCTTTGCCAGTCATCGAATGAAGGCAGCGTGTGCGCCAGCGGTGGTGGCGGCGAGCGCGCAGGTGGCCAAAGCGCGGGCCAGCCGGGCGGGTGGGAAGCGGGTGTTCATGGCGTGCTCCTTTGCTGACACGGGACTCACGGGGAGACGATGCAGTCGGTCGGCGTCAACCACATCGCGCCGATCTGTGCGCGGCCGGCCAACGCCGTCTTGCTCAGCACCGCTTCGACGAAATAGGTCTTGTGCGAAAAGTCGAACTCGTGGGCGATACATCGGAAGGTCGACTGCGCGCTGCTGCTGGGTGCCACGTTGTTGCTGTCGAGCACTTCCAGCGTGGCCAGTGCACCGTTCGAGCGGTCGTAAGAGCGCAGCCGCAACTGCACCCGGCCCGACGCGCCGTTGTCGATGAAGCGCATGCCGAAGGCGAAGGAGCTGAGGTTTGGCGGCGGCACGAACAGCCCATCGACCGCGGTGATGTTGTAGTGCAGCGTGGCTTCACCGCTGCTGGCGTTGAACGGCACGCGGGCCCAGTTGATCGAGTGTTCGACGCTGGCCTGCTGGCTCGGGTTGACGGCGCCGGCCGAGCCGATGCTGGTCCAGCTGCGTTCGGTCTGCGCGCAAGCCGAGCCACAAATCAGGGTAGCGGCCAGCGACAGCAGAGTGGGGGTCAGGCGAAGGTGGAAGGACATGGTGGTCTCCGGTAGGGGTTGGGACAAGCGAGGCCGATGCATCGACCGGCCTTCACTTTTGTCCCGACTGCCCTACCGATTGCCTTCCGATCTCGCTGCAGGCGCGGGGGCGTGTGCCCCTAGTTCGTCAGCATCACCATGTGGGCCTCGGCAGGCAGCGAGGGCGGCGCCATCTCGATCGTCACGTAGTAGGCGTAGCGCTTGAAGTTCAGGCTGGCAGGCAGCGCCACCGTGGCGACCTTGACCGTGCTGGACTGCAGGCTGCTGACGCTCGTCACCAGGCTGACCGTGCCGCTGGCGCGGCTCTTGGCATAGAGCGTGGCCACGATGCTGCCGCCGTTGGCGTTGGGGTCCAGCGCCTGCAGCTTGAAGAACTTCCAGCTCGTCGCTGCGGCCACCAGGTCGTCCGGGTTCCAGACCGGGCAGAAGTAGGCGACCGGCGGGTTGCGGCCGGCGCGCACATAGCCGCCGGTCAAGCTGGTCAGGCCGAGCTGCAGCGACTGCGGTGAATCGGGCACGCAGGTCGGCGCCACGGTCAGCCAGTCGGCCGTCGCGTGGGCTTGTGGGTGCAGCGCGGCCAGCGCCAGCGCGGCAGCAGCCAGGGACAAGGTGGTGTGTGACATCGGGGCCTCCTGAAGTCTCTTGGGTGGTGGGGTGGGGCAGCGGACAGCTTCCCGGTGCCCGTCTTACCGATGCCCTACCGCTGCCCCACCGAGCACCCTCGAAACTGGGGAGGCGCCCGACGATCAGGGCCGCCAGGCCGGCAGCCCCAGCTCCAACGCCAGGCGGCGAGTGTCTTCGGACGGGCCGATGCCGGCCGCCACCGCCAGCATCGTGCAGCAGGCGCGCCAGGCCCGCAACGCTTCGGCGTGCTGGCCCAATTGGCTGTGCAGCCGCATCAGGCGGCGGCTCAGGGATTCGGCCAACGGCTCGACGTCCAGCGCGCGTTCGTACAGTTGCACCGATGCCACTGGGTCCAGCGGCTCCATGTGCGAGGCCAATTGGGCGATCGTGATGACGAAGCGCTGGCGATAGCGCTGGCGCGCCGCCTGCACCCAGTCGGCGTCTTCACCGACCAGGAACGGGCCGCGCATCAGGCCCAGCAACTGTTGGCCCCAGCCGCGCAGTTGGGGCAACGACGCGGCGTGAGCCGAGCCGATCTGCTGCATCAGCCCATGCAACGCGCCGACGTCGCTCCAGGCCCAGCGCGGGTCCAGCGACAACCGGCCGCCTTCCAGGTGCACCAGCCGCGGGTCGTCCAGCATGCGGCGCAGGCGCAGCAATGCCACGTCGAACGACTTGCGCTGCGCGCCGGGGTCGGCATCCGGCCACAGCCAGTCGAGTGCAGTGGCCACCGGCAGCGGGCTGTCGCCATGGGCCAGCAGCGCGCGCAGCAGGTCCAGCGGGCGCTGGGCGGTCTTGCCGACGCTGCGGGCCAGCGGCGCGTCGTTGAGCGTGGCTTCGAACTCGCCAAAGCTGCGCAGCAGCAGCGGCCAGGGCCAGCAGTCCAGGGCAGAGTCGGGGCCGGGTAGGGCGTGCAGGCGCACGAAGCGCCGCACGAAGGCGGGCTCGACGTCGTTCGCCAGCGCGAGCCGCGCCAGATCCGCCATCACGTCGGGCAGCCACCAGACGGCGGTGGTGCGAAAGCCTCGTCGCGCCCCTTCGGCCCAGGCCGCGCGCAGGTCGGCCAGCGCGTCGTCACCACGCCCCAGGCGCTGCAGGCAGGCGGCGCGCATCAGCAGGGCGGTGAAGACCAGCAACTCGGCGCCGATCGGCCGGGCGGCGGTCAGCGCCTGCTCGAAAGCGGCCAGCGCCGCGGGCGTGTCGCCGGCCACCAGCAGCGCCTGGCCCAGGCTCAGCGCGTGGGTGGCGGTGCGAAACGGGCCGCCGATCTCGGCCGAGTTGTCCAGCGCGGCGCGCGCCAGCTCGATGGCCTGCGCCGTATCGCCGCGCAGCAGCGCGAGCCCCGCATGGAAGTGCCAGTAGTGCGTCTGATCAGCTTGCGGCCCGCGGTCCAGCACCGGGCGCATTGCGTCGAGGTGGGTCTGGGCCGCCTCGGCGTCGTGCCCGGCCAGCGCCAGCGAGGCGCCATGCGCATGCAGTGCGTACTTGTGCTGGCGCAGGCCGTGCTGGCGCACCAGCTGCAAGGCCGTGTCGATGGCCTGCTGCCCGCGCTCGGGTTGCGCGGCGTAGCGGGCGTGGGTGGCCAATGTCTCCAACCAGACCAGCGCTTCGCCCGGCAGCAGGCCGCTCATGTCCAGCCCGGGCAGGGCGTCGACGATCAGGCTGGCGCGGCTGAACTCGCCGCGCCACAGGTGGTAC
>NZ_JBFUGE010000168.1:0-11678 GCF_056403075.1 Ideonella sp. P3_A4
CTGCTGGGCTCGCTGCAAGGTTTTCGCGAGCAGATGGCGCGGCTGGGCGAGGCGCCTGCACCGCAGCTGCGGCTGGGCATCGTCGACGCGCTGTTGACCGCGCCGGCCAGCCCCTTGCCGGCCGCGCTGGCGCGCTGTGCCGACGCCTTGCCGGGGTTGCAGCTGCAGTTGCTGTCGCTGCGGCCGATCGAGATCGAACGCCGCATCCTCGCCGGTGAGCTGGACGCCGGCATCCTGGCCGCGCACCCGCCGGCCGCCGGCCTGCAGCAACAGCGCCTGTATGCCGAAGCCAGCAGCCTGCACGTCGGCCCCGGCCACCCCTGGTTCAAGCGCAACGACAAGACGATCACCCGCGACAGCCTGGCCGAGATCGACTGCATCGCCGATCCCTACTCGGTCGACCTGCCGCCGCATGCACGCGGCCACATGCGTCCCGGCAGCCCCCGCGCCGACAGCATCGAAGGTGTCGCGCTACTCATTGCCACCGGCCGCTACGCCGGCTACCTGCCGGACCACCTGGTCGCGTCGAATCGCGCGCTTGCGCCGCTACGCCGCGTGCACCCCGCCCTGTTCAGCCACCAGCAAGACATCGTGCTGACCTGCCGCCAAGGCAAGGCAGAGGCGCCGCTGCGCCAGCTGTTGCGCGAGCTGACGCGTCGCTCCGCTAACGGCTAGCGGGGCACTGCCCGGTCCAGCTCTCGCTGCGACAAGGCCAGTTCATCGAGCAGCCATTGGCGCAGCGCCATCAGCGGGGGCCAGTCGGCCAGCTCGGGCGGGTAGGCGAGCCAATAGGTCTGCCCCTCTTCGTGGCGCATCTCCACCGGCGACAAGCGCACCAGTCGGCCGTCTCTCAGCGCATCGGCGGCAAGAATCTCGCGACCCAGCGCGAGACCCAGGTTCTGCTCGGCGGCCTGCAGCATCAGGCCCGCGTCGCTGAAGGTGGCGACCGGGTTGACGCGGGTGCGCAGCTTGTTCAGCGCGAACCAGCGTTGCCACATCACGGTGCTGCCGAGCAGCGGCTCTTCGGCCAGCTGCGCGGCGGTGCAGCCTTGCAGGCGGCGCGCGGCCTGCGGCGAGCCCAGCACGATCATCGGCGAGTCGGTCAGGCAGACGGCGTCCAGCCCGCGCCATTGGCCGCTGCCCTGGCGCAGCGCGGCGTGAAAGCCCTCGCGCTGCAGCTCCACCAGGTGCTGCGAGGTGTGCAGTTCCAGCCCGATGTCAGGGTGGCATTCGCGCCAGCGGCCCATGCGCGGTAACAGCCAGCGGTGGGCGAACGATGACAACAAGGTGATGCGCAGGCGCTGCTCGGCGTTGCCCGAAGCCAGCGCCGCCGTGCGCACCCCTTCGTCCAGCGCCGCGAGCGCCGGCTCGACGGCGCGCAACAGCGCGGTGCCGGCTGCATTCAATGCCACGCGGCGGCCTCGGCGATCGAACAGTTCGAAGCCGATCTGCTCTTCGAGCAGCTTGATCTGCTGGCTGACCGCGCTGTGCGTGAGGTGCAGCTCTTCGGCCGCGGCGCGCAGGTTCTCAAGCCGCGCCACGGCACGGAAGGCGGGCAAGGTTTGCAGCGGCAGTCGGGTCATCTCATTTTGGCCTTTTGGTAAGCATAGCCGACCAACTTAGCCAGAACAAGTCGATTCCGTTTTTGCTTATGGACTCTTATGCTTACCAGCACCGAATCACCCGGCAGCCCAAGTGTCCTGTCCCACCCGGGCGACCTGCCCTGCCACCTGCTGGAGAGCCGTTATGAAGACCCCGCTGCGTGTTCGCGCCACCGCCCTCGTCGTCGCCGTCATGCTGACGACCGTGCTGGCCCAAGCCCTGGCCCTGTTCGCCTTGCCACCGTCAGGCGAGGTGCTGCTGGCCCAGGCCGCCACAGCCATTCACCGCACACAGTGATGGCAAGCGACCGCACCAGGGCCTACGTACATCAGGCCGTGGCCAAACCAGCCGCGGCCGACACGCGCGGCGCCACCGCATCCAATGTGTTGAACGCCTGTTCCAACGCGGCATGCAGCCGCGCGGCGGCCGCCACCTGGGCGCTGTGCGGCCCGGGTTGACTGTGCGACAACTCCCGCGCCAGCTCGTACACCTCGGTCAGCCCCAGCATGCCGGCCGAACCAGCCAGGCCATGGGCCAAGCGGGCCAACGCCACCCAGTCCGCCGCACGGCTCAGTTCATCGATGCGCGCCAGGTCGCCCTGGTGGTGCGCCACAAAGGCCTGCAGCAGCTTGCGGTACATGCGCGTGTCGCCCGCCAGGCGTTCGAGTGCCTGCGGCACCGCCACGCCGGGCAGCAGCTGGTCCAGCGCACTGGCTTCGCTGGCGATGCTGGATTCAGTGGTAGCCGACTGCACGCTGCCTTGCGTCGGCGCGATGCGCGACAGCAGCGTCTCAACCAGTTCGCGTGGATCGATGGGCTTGGCCACGTGGCCATCCATGCCGGCGGCCAGGCACTCGTGCCGGTCCTGCGCCAGGGCCGAAGCGGTCATCGCGACGATCGGCAGCGCCTGGCCCTGAGGCAATGTGCGGATCAAACGCGTGGCCTGCAGGCCGTCCATCTCCGGCATCTGCACATCCATCAACACCAGGTCGTAGGGCTGGCCCTTGACACAGTCGACCGCCTCGATGCCGTTGTTGGCCACGGTCACCTTCATGCCTGCCTTGGCCAGGAACTCGGCCGCGACCTGCTGGTTGATGACGTTGTCTTCGACCAGCAGCACCCGCGCGCCATGGATCGGCCGCGTGGCCTCGGCAAAGTCGAAGCGGCGCCGCGCGGTGGGCGTCGTCTGCACGCGGCCATTGCTGCGGCTTTGCAGCACGACCACCGCATCGAACAGGCGTGACGGCGTGACTGGCTTGGTCAGCACCATGTCGGCGGGCACTGCGCCGGCCAGCTCCAGCACGCGCTGGTGCGCCGACACCGAGACCAGCATGACGATCGCCAGCGGCCGGCTGCGCGCCGGGTGGGCGTGCCGACGCAAGACGGCGGCCAGCCCGCCGCCTTGGGCGATGCCGGGCGTCTTTTCGTCCAGCAACACCAGATCAAACGGCGCCGCGCGCTCATCGGCCGAGCGCAGCTCGGTCAACGCCTGGCCGCCGGTCGCCGCACCGCCAACCTCGAAACCCCAGGACTGCAGCTGCTGCGTCAGGATCTGCGCCGAGGTGTCTTGCGGGTCGACCACCAGCGTGCGCATGGGTTGGATGCGGTGCAGGTCCAACCGCCGGCGCGAGCTCGGTGCCACCTCGAAGCGCGCAGTGAACGCGAACACACTGCCCTGCCCCGGCACGCTGGTCACGCCGATGCGCCCGCCCATCAACTCCACCAACCGGCGGCAGATCGCCAAGCCCAGGCCAGTGCCGCCGAACCGGCGCGTGGTGGCCTTGTCGGCCTGCGTGAAGGGCTGGAACAGCCGTGCCGCCTGCTCGGCAGACATGCCGATGCCACTGTCGCGAACCTCGAAGCGCAGCATCACGGTCGAGCCCGCAGGCCCACCGTTGGATGCGGCGACCGCACCGGGACTCGCCGGCTGCGGTGTCGCATCGACCGCGACGATGATCTCGCCACGCGGCGTGAACTTGATCGCGTTGCCGACCAGGTTGCTCAGCACCTGGCCCAGGCGCATCGCGTCGCCCATCAAGCCTTGCGGCACGCTGGGGTCGATCTCGAAGTACAGGCCCAGGCCGGCCTCTTCGGCCCGTGCGGCGAACAGGCCGCCAACCTGGTCGACCACCTCTTCGGGACTGAACTCCTCGTGCTCCAGCGCCAGCTTGCCGGCCTCGATCTTCGAGTAGTCGAGGATGTCGTCGAGCAATCGCATCAGCGCCCGCGACGAACCATGCACCTTGGTCAGGTAGTCGCGCTGGCGCTCGTTCAGCTCGGTGTCCAGCGCCAGGTGCGTCAGGCCGATGATGGCGTTCATCGGCGTGCGGATCTCGTGGCTCATGTTGGCCAGGAACAAGCCCTTCGCACGATCGGCCTGCAGCGCCTCGTCGCGCGCGCTGGCCAGCGCCGCGCCTTGCTCGTGCTCTTGCCAATGCATCGCCACCAACCGGCTGTACAGGTGGGCGTTCTCATTCAGCAGCTCGGCCAGCACATAACTGGCTGACAGCAGGCCATACAGGCGACCGCTGTAGAAGCCGAGGTCATAGCGGCCGGCATTGAAGACCGCCGACAGCGCGATGTCGAAGATCCACGCGAACATCACGACCACCAACCAGAGGTCGAGCACCGTCTTGTCCGGCCGGCGCAGCAGCAATGCCACCGTCAGCACGTTGGCCAGCCAGACGCTGCCCACCACGGCGGTCATTGCCGGGCTGTAGTGGTCGCCGACCATGATCGGCGGCAACCGGTCGACGCCGAAGATGGCGAGCAGTGTCAGCGCCACCACGGTCACCAGCACCGCCAGCGTGCCCCACCCGGCCACACGCCGCGACTGAACCGCCGACAACGCAAGTGCCGATTCACCGGCCCGGCCGCGGCAGGCATACGCCAGCACCGCCAGCGGGAAACCGGCGTGCCAGAACATGTAGAGCCAGGCGGTGGTCTGCGGCCCGGCAGCGAGTGCACCATCGGACGCAAACAGGCCCGGAAAGCTCAGCGCATGCACGCTCGCCATCAGCGCCGAGAACAGGTAGGCCGCGGCCAGCACGCCCAACGCCGGTCGACCGAGGATGCGGAACTGGCCGAGCAGCAGATAAGCGGTGATCAGGTCGCAGACCACCAGCGCCGACTGGTACAGCGGGATGAAAGCCACCACCTGCGGCAGCGCGGTCTTGGCCCAAGGCATAAGCCCGACAAACAACAGCGCCGACAAGACCACCGCAGCCAGCGCGCGACGGCGCACCGGCAGGCGGGCCGGTGTGGTGGCAACGAACAACTCGCTGCTGTCGACAGCCGAGGCAGGCAAGGTCATCGTGGACGAGGCGTCAGGCCGCGAGACAGCGGCGCGCCGCGTTCAATGCACCCGCACGCTCGAGGTTTCCGGCGGTGGCTCGGCAGGGCCGGCCAGCGAGTTGCGCGCATTCAGGTGCGCGTGCGGCGACACGCCCACCCCCAGGCGATCCACCAACTCGCCCCCCAGCCAAGCGGTGACCAGTGCGACACCGGCCCCGCAGAACGACAGCACATAGGCCAATGCCGGGGCCAAGGCGGGCTCGTCCAGGCGCAGCCACCAGCTGGTGGTGAAGAGCAGCAGCACCAGCACGTTGCCGCCGCCATGCATTGCGCCGATGGCGTTGGCCCGCGTGCCGCGTGGGATGGCCAGCCAATCCATGTAGCCCCAGGGCGCGGCGAGTGCACCACCGACCAGACCTGCCGCGATCAAGGCATGGGCGACGGTTGCGGCCGACGCACTGTTGCCGAAGAGACTGATCAGGTCGAACACCACCGAAGTGGCCAGCAGACCAAGCGGAAACACGATCAGCATCTGGTGCAGCGGATGCCCGAACAACTTGACTCTGCTCTCCATGACAACTGCCTTGCGCGAATGGGGCGATGTCGCGTCGTGGCAATCGATGTTCCTGGCAGAGCGGCCCCGCCAGCCCTGCCGAACCGGTCATTTCTCAGTCACTTGCAGGGTCGCGGCAGCACCGATGACCGCCGATTCACCGGTCGTCGGCAAGTTCGGCGGCAGTTTTTGCGCTGCGATGGTGCTCACACATCGTCTGGTTCGTGAAGTAGGCGGCGTTGCAGAGGTGCATTCATGGCTTGCCGCGGCGCCTATTTCAAAGGCACTGGCGCAACCGTAGATTGGAGACACCCCCAACCACCACCTCGCAAAGGACCTGCTCCATGAAACTCTATTTCGCCCCCGGTGCCTGCTCGCTGGCTGTTCACATCGCTTTGCGCGAAGCCGGCATCGGCTTCGACACGGTCAAGGTCGACCTGGCCACGCACAAGACCGAAGACGGCGGCAACTACTTCGACATCGCACCGCGCGGCTACGTGCCGTTGCTGGAATTGGACGACGGTTCGCGTCACACCGAAGCCGCCGCGCTGCTGCAGTACCTGGCCGACCAGGACCCAGCGCAGGCGCTGATTGGCGAGGTCGGCAGCACGCGCCGTCTCGCCGTGACCGAATGGCTGGCCTTCGTCGCCAGCGAGCTGCACAAGGCTTTCAGCCCTTGGCTGTGGCACAAGGAGACCGCGGACACGACCAAGCGTGATGTGAAGGCCAAGCTCGCGGCGCGGTTTGCGGAACTGGACAAACACCTCGCCCAGCGCGAGTACCTGGCCGGCGAGTTCAGCGTCGCCGATGCCTACGCCTTCACGATCGTCAACTGGTCGAACTTCCTCGGCATTCCGCTGTCGGACACGCCGCACTTGCGTGACTACCTGGCCCGTGTGTCGGCTCGGCCGGCGGTGCTGGCCGCGTTGAAGGCGGAAGGGCTGCTGAAGTAAAGGAAAGGTAAAGATGTCCCGAGACACGGTGCACGCCTAGCCCGCCAGTGGGATGGACGAACCGGTGCCTCCTACACTGGTTTTTCCACCACTTCGCGAACGATGGCCATGCGCTTGCGTGTACTCCCCTCGTTGTTGTTCGTCGCCTTCACCTTCATGGCGGGCCCGACTGTCCAGGCGGCGCCGCCGTGCACTGTGTTCAGCGGCAGCACCTTGCCGGCGACCGATCCGCTCACCTACAAGTACCGCGATCCCGGGCACCCGGAAGACGACCTGACGGTCACCTACCGCAAGTGGAACGACTACTGCTATGCCGACGCCGAGACCTGGCAGGAATGGCATGACGAGAACAACTGGTTGACCTCCAAGGGCAAGCCCGACAAGGTCTCGCTGTCGCAGCGACTGGACTTCTATCGCCGCGCGAACCAGCCGCTGACCGAGGCGCTGCCACTGGTGGTCTTCGCACACCCCGGTGGTCCGAGCGAAGACTTCCCGGACGACTCACCGCAGCTGCGCTGGGTCGTGATGACGCTGGTCAAGGCCGGCTACGCGGTGGCGTCCATCGAATCGCGCCACCCGCTGGGCAGCATCGTGGCGCCGCGGCTGAAGAAGTTCGAGACCTCCGACTGGCCGCCCGTCACCACGAGCCCGATTCCGAGCGACGACATCGCTTCGTCGGTGCGCTGGCTCAAACTCAACAAGACCGCCTTCGGCATCGACCCGACACAGGTGGTGGTGGTTGGCCAGTCGCGCGGTTCGGCAGCGCTGCTCAATGCGTTGCTGAACATCCCAGGTGATCCGCATGCGACCGACTGGCGGTCGAAGTCATCGACCGTGCGTGGCGCCTTCCTCTACCAGGCCCAGACGACGTATGTCGAAGACGAACTCGCGCAGGTCTTCATCGCCGACGACGGGCTGTACCGCTACTGGGTCCACCAGGACACGCCCGACGCGATCCTGCCGCCCGGCGGCGACCCGAACCGGCTGCCCGGCAGCGCCGTGCAGCTGGCCCGCACGGTGCCGTTTGACCAGTTGGTGCCAGTGCACCTGTCGTACGACCACGAAACAGTGCTCCAGCCCGACGGCGTGCACCTGAAGCCGCAATGCTTCGAGAGCAACAACCGCAACCGCCGGTACGAAGGCTACGACGACGACGACAATCCCGAGACGAAGCCGATCTACGACCCGAAGCAGATGCCACGCTGCCCAGGCGACGTGGACCGCGAAATGTTCGACGTGCACGACCCGAACTACGGCCAGTACTTCGCGCAGGCCTATGCTGACCGTGGCACGCCGGAACGCGTCACGCGCTGCGGCGGAGTCGGCGACGACAACGTCAAGGGCGGTTATGCCGACCTGCTGGGCTTCGTGCAGAGCATCCTCGCCGGCAAGCTCTACACGCCGAGCTGCAGCGCCGGCGGCCACGTGGTGCCCACCCCGCCGCCGGACGCCATGAACTGAGGCAATCCGTTCGACGAGGTGTCAGGCCTCGTCGACCACCGGGTTGCGCAGCAGGCCGATGCCTTCGATCTCGACCTCGCAGACATCGCCCGCCTTCATCCACACCGGCGGCTGGCGCGCCATGCCAACACCCGCCGGCGTGCCGGTGATCAGCATGTCGCCGGGCTGCAGCGTCATCACTTCGGAACAGGCCGCCACCAGTGCGGCCACGTCGAAGATCATGTCGCGGGTGTTCGCGTTCTGCAGCATCTCGCCGTTCAGGCGGCACTGGATCTGCAGGCCGGCAGCGCCCGCTGGCAGCTCGTCAGCGGTGACGAATACCGGACCGAAGGCGCCGGTCGCGTCGAAGTTCTTGCCCAGCAGCCACTGAGGCGTGCGCAGCTGGTGGTCGCGGATCGAGCCGTCGTTGAACATCGAGTAGCCGGCCACGTGGTCGAGCGCGTGCGCTTTCGGGATGTGGCGCCCTGCCCGGCCGATCACCGCGACCAACTCGGCCTCGTAGTCGAACTGCACCGACACCTTCGGCCGCACCAGCGGCTGGCCATGGGCGACCCATGACGACGGATAGCGTTGGAACACGACCGGGTGCTTCGGTAACTCGAAGCGGCTTTCGGCAGCGTGGTCCTTGTAGTTCAGGCCGATGGCCAGGGCCTTCGCAGGCTGCTGCAACGGCGGCAGGTAGGTGATACCCGCCAACGGTCGGCGCGTGGTCGCACGAGCCACCACGTCACGCGCGGCTTGCAGACCGGCCTCGCCCCGATGCAGCAGTTCGTCCAAGGTCGCTGGCAACCCGAGCGCGGTCAGGTCGACCAGTTCGTCACCGACGCACGCACCTAGGGTCGCACAGCCCTGAGGGTCCAGAAAAGCAAGCAGCTTCATCGCACCATCCCCCGGCAGACCAATGCGATGCATTGTCTGCCTTGGCTGCGATGCCGGCGACCCGTCAACCGGAGGCGAACGCCAGCGCCAGCATCAGCCACGCCCCGTGCGGCAGCCACTGCTCGCTCCAACGCCACGAGTGCATCGGATCGGTCTGCGCGGGCAGGCGGAAGTCGATGTCTTCTTCGTCGTCCAGACCGGCGGTGATGCCGTTGCAGACGCCGCCCGGCGCGTTCCAGTACCTCGGCTCGTAGCGCGGTGCGGGGCCGTGGCCGGCGCCTTGCATCATGCAGGTGTCGAAGGGGTTGCGGCCGAAGATCCAGTCGAGCGTGGCGTCGGCGTAGGCCTGCAGCGGGTCTTCGCCGCCTGAGCCTAGATGCGGGCGAGCCCACAGCACGGCGGTAGCCAATGACGCCAGTCGCGCGTTCTCGCCTTGCCACCAATAGCCACTGTCGTTGCTGTGTGGCATGAAGAACTGCGCACGGCCGGGCTGGGTCGGCGTCGTCACATACTGGCGCGGCAGGTGGAAGGGGTTGTTCTCGCCGTTGGTGGTGACGTGCAGTTCCCACTGCAGCCCGCGGCGCAGCGCAGCGCGCAGGGCATCTGCATCGACGACGCCGGCGCAGGCTTCCAGCGTGCGCAGCAATGCCACATAGGGCAGACCGGCCTCGGCGGCGTGGGTGTAGCTGCGGGTCTTGGCGTCGTCGGCCCAGAACCAGCCATCGGCGTGCTGGCGGCTCAGCAAACGCTCGGCGCGATGCTGCACCGCGCCGGCGTAGGTGGCCTGGCCGCCGGTGGCTGCGCACAACTCGCTCGCGGCGAGCAGCGCACAGTAGTCGTCGATGATGTTTTCGCGCCCGTCAGGCAGGTAGCGCGAGTTGTGCTCAGCCAGGTGCGCGAACGCGCGCTCGGCGGCCGCGAGGTAGCTGCTGCGCGTGAACGCGCCGTCGCGCGGCAGCGTGCTCGCGCGGGCCAGCGCGGCGATCGCGCTGCCGGCGCCCTGGCGAAAGCCCGCCTGCACCGTCGTCAATAGATGGCCCTTCTGCGTCTCGTATGCGCAGATCTTGCGCTGGCCAACGTCCTTGCTCCAGCGGTCGAACACCGTCTGGCAGAAGTAGCCGTCGGGGTGCAGCATGCGGTGCAGGAAATCGGCCCCGTGCAGCGCCTCGTCGACCAGGCGGTCGTCCATCCAGATGCCGGGCTCGGCCAAGCGCGATCGTGTCTCCAGCAGGTTCCACACCACCTGCGGCGTTTGCTGCGGGTTCAGGAAGTTGGCGTACGAGAGATGCGTCAGGTACTTGCTCGCGTCGCCGGATGCGTCGTACCAGCCGCCGTGCACATCCATCCGTTCTGCCGGTTCTCCTTCAGCACGCTGAATCGGACAGTCGCGGTCGGCCGCATCGAAGATGCCACCGCAGCGCTGCGACTTGATGTAGTGCAGCAGGTCGGAGATGTGCTGGCCGTCGTAGAGCTTCTCGCTGATCGCGAAAGGCTGCGATTGCAGCGGTGGGTTCGCGCCCGCCGCCGCCACGATGTAGCAGCCCGGTGTCTGCAGCGGACCAAGCTCGGCCGCCCAATACTGCCAATCGCGCCAGCGCTGCACCGGACCCAGCGGTTGCCAACGGCCTTCGAGCACCACCCGCCGCTCGTCGGCCTCGTAGACGATAAAGCGCTCGCTCGGCGGTGCGCTGCTGGCTTGCAGCAGCACGCGTTTGCTCGGTGCGGCGGCCCGGTAGCCCAGGTGGTTGTGCAGGATCTTCATGGTGCCCCATCATCGCCGGTGYGCGGCAAGGCACGACCGGCGGCGTCGAACAACAAGCCGTGGCCAGCGGCCGCCTGCAGCACCACCGCCGTGCCGGCTGGCGGCACATCCAGCGGCGGCCGCTTCAAGGCCAGCCGCGTGCCGTCGGGGCCTGCCACCACGTGCAGAAGTTGGTGGTCGCCCAGGTATTCGGCCAGCGCCACCTGGGCCGGGATGCGGTTGGCGCTGTCGGTGGAGTCGGTATCGGCCAGCTCCAGGTGCTCGGGGCGGATGCCCACCGTCACCGCATCGCCCACCGACAGCCGGCGCGCATCGGCCGCCACCAGCAACCGCGCAAGGCCTGGCACCTCGATCTCGGCCAGTTCTGCACCGGCGCGCAGCAACCGCCCCGTCAGCAGGTTGATCTTCGGCGAACCGAGGAAGCCGGCGACGAAGAGGTTGCACGGCGAGCGGTACAGCTCGGCAGGCCGTCCGACCTGCTGCACAACGCCGCCGTCGAACACGGCCATCCGGTCGGCCAAGGTCATTGCCTCGACCTGGTCGTGTGTGACATAGACCATCGTCGCGCCCAACTGGCGGTGAAGCGCGGCCAGCTCGACACGCAGCGTCTGACGCAGCGCGGCGTCGAGGTTCGACAGCGGTTCGTCGAACAAGAAAACGCGGGGCTCGCGGACGATCGCGCGGCCGATCGCCACACGCTGGCGCTGCCCGCCCGACAGTGCGGCCGGCTTGCGTTGCAGCAGCGGTTCGATCTGCAGCAGCTTCGCGGCGCGGTTCACGCGCTGAGTGACTTCGGCCTTTCCCATGCCCGCCATGCGCGGCGCGAACGCCAGGTTGTCGTGCACGTTCATGTGCGGGTACAGCGCATAGCTCTGAAACACCATCGCGACACCACGCTGGGCTGGCGGCAACTCGGTCGCACGCTTGTCGCCGATGAAGATCTCGCCGCCGCTGGCCTCTTCCAGCCCGGCGATCAGCCGCAGCAGCGTCGATTTTCCCGAGCCCGACGGGCCGACGAAGACGACGAACTCGCCGTCGGCGATGTGCAGATCCACACCGGCCAGCACCGGCTGACCCGGTTGAAACTGTTTCGCAACGCCCTGCAGAGATACCGAAGCCATGCCTAACCCTTGACCGCACCGGCCGCCAAGCCCTTGACGAAGTAGCGCTGGCC
>NZ_JBFUGE010000169.1:0-11642 GCF_056403075.1 Ideonella sp. P3_A4
GCGTACAACAGGTGCGGCACGCCGGCTTCGCGGCAGGCTTCGATCAGGTTGGCAAATCCGACCAGGTTGGACTGGATGTAGTCGGCCGGCGCCTTGATCGAGTGCCGCACGCCGGCCTGCGCGGCGAGGTGGATCACCGCATCGAAGCCACCTCTGACGATCAGCTCGCGGGTGGCGGTGCTGTCGCACAGGTCCAGCCGCTGGCAGGGCACGCCCAACGGCAGCAACAGCGCCGCGACGCGGTCTTGCTTCAGCCGTGGCTCGTAGTAGGTGTTGAAGTTGTCGACACCGGTGACCCGGTGGCCGGCGCGCGCCAGCTCGGCCGCCACATGGGCGCCGATGAAGCCGGCTGCGCCGGTGACGAGGATGTTCTGGGCCATGGGCCGACGATGATAGCCCTGCGCTCCGGGGCACCGTAGGCGTGGGGCGAAGGCCATGGCAGTGAGTGGCTGCTACCATCGCGCGCCATTCCTCCTGTGCCCACGATGCCCCCGACGCCCGATGCTGCGCGCCGCCCCTGGACGCGCCTGCTGCTTGCCAGCGTGCTCGGCCTGGGCTTGCTGGCGTGGCTGCTGCGCAAGGTCGACCTGACCCCCTTGGGGACGGCATTTGCCGCCACGCCGGCTTGGCTGTGGGCCGTGGCGCTGGCCGGCCTGTGCCTGAGCTATGCGCTGCGGGCCGAGCGGCTGCGGCGCGAATGGGGCTCGTGGTTCGCGGCCGATGCGGCGCGGGGCACGGCCCCCGGCTTCATGGCCTGCCTGGCGCTGTTCCTGACCCACAACGCCGCCATCGTCGTGCTGCCGCTGCGCGCCGGCGAGGCGGGCTACCCCTTGCTGATGCAGCGCCGCTTCGGCGTGCCGCTGGGCGATTCGCTGCGCAGCCTGCTGTGGCTGCGCCTGCAAGACGCCGCGGTGCTGGCCACGCTCGCCGCGCTGTGGCTGCCGCCGTTCACCCGTGAGGCGCGCCTCGGCTGGGCCGCGCTGCTGGCGCTGGGTTGGGCGCTGGTGCTGCTGTTCGGCGCGCGTGCGCTGGCGGCCGTCTCGGCCCGGGTGCCCGCGGTGCAGCGCTTCGAATCGGCCTGGCTGACCCACCGCAACGACCGCCTCGGCTGGGCCTTGTGCGCCGCCAACTGGGTCGTCAAGCTGGCGGTGTTCGCGCTGGTGCTGCAGGCGCTGGCGCCGCTCGACTTCGCGGCGGCGCTGCGAGGCGCGCTGGGCGGCGAGGTCGCCTCGGTGCTGCCCCTGCAAGGCCCGGCGGGCCTCGGCACCTATGAAGCCGGCGTCTGGGCGGCCACGCGCATGGACGGCGGCGGCGTGGGCGACGCCTCAGGTGCCCTGGTGGCCGCCGGCGCTCTGGCGCTGCACGCCTTCAGCCTCGCGGTGGCCCTGGCCGCGGCTGCGATGATCATGCCTTGGGCCAAGGCGCCCAGGACGACGTTGGAGAACAAGACGCAATGAGTACCGATACCCTGACCACGACCACGACGGCCGTCGACCTGCCCGCCGCGCGTGCGCTGGCGCTGACCCAGCTGAAGCCGCACCGCCTGTCGGTGGTGGTGCCGATGTACAACGAGATCGACAACGCGAAGCCGCTGATCGATGCCGTGCAGGCCGCGTTGGCCGCTTACCCGCAGCCGTGGGAGCTGATCGTCGTCGACGACGGCAGCCGCGACGGCACCGGCCGCGCACTGCAAGACCATGCCGCCACCGTTGGCCCGCACATCCGAGTGGTGCGCCTGCTGCGCAACTTCCGACAGACCGCGGCGATGCAGGCCGGCATCGACGCCGCCCGCGGCGACATCATCGTGACGATGGATGGTGATCTGCAGAACGACCCGCAGGACATCCCGCTGCTGGTCGCCAAGCTGCTGAACGAGCCGTACGACATGGTCGCCGGCTGGCGCCAGAACCGGCAAGACGGCTTCGCGCTGCGCAAGTTCCCGTCGATGCTGGCGAACCGCCTGATCCGTCGCGTCACCGACCTGAAGTTCCAGGACCTGGGCTGCAGCCTGAAGGCTTTCCGCGCGCCGGTGCTGCGCGAAATCCGCCTCTATGGCGAGATGCACCGTTTCATCCCGGCGTGGCTGGCCACGGTGACCTCGCCGACGCGTATGGCCGAGGTGCCGGTCAGCCACCATGCGCGCACGGCCGGCGAATCGAAGTACGGCATCTCGCGCACCTTCCGCGTGCTGGTCGACCTGCTGGCGGTCTACTTCTTCCTGAACTTCGGCGCCCGGCCGGGCCACTTCTTCGGCACCGTGGGCCTGGGCATCGGCGCGATCGGCACGATGATCCTCGGCTACCTCGGCGTGCTGAAGCTGCTGGGTGAATCGGTCGGTGGCCGGCCGCTGCTGATCCTGGGTTTCTTCATGGTCATCGGCGGCCTGCAGTTCCTGTGCACCGGCGTGCTGGCCGAGCTGCTGATCCGCATCTACTACGAGGGTGGCCACGCGCGGCAGTACCACACGATGGCGCAGCCCGACCTCGATGCCGCAGACGCTTGGCATGAACGCTCTTAAGCGCGCCCCTTGGGCACTTGCCCTGGCTCTGTTGCTGCTGGCGGTCTTCCAGCTCGGCGCGGCGCCGCTGTTCGACGTCGACGAAGGCGCGTTCAGCGAAGCCACGCGCGAGATGCTGCAAAGCGGCGACTGGGGCCACACGACGCTGAACGGCGAAGATCGCTTCGACAAGCCGATCCTCGTCTACTGGCTGCAGGCGGCGAGTGTGTCGCTGATGGGCCTGAACGAGTTCGCGCTGCGCCTGCCGTCGGCGCTGTGTGCCTGGGGCTGGGCGCTGGCGCTGTTTGCCTTTGCCCGGCCGCGGCTGGGCGAGCGCACGGCGATCAGCGCGGCGCTGATGATGGCGACGAGCCTGGGCGTGCTGGCGATCGGCCGCGCCGCGACGGCCGACGCGCTGCTGAACTTCCTGCTCGTGATGGCGATCTGCGATGCGTGGCGCTGGCTCGAGTCGGAGCAGAAGGCACCGCTGCGTCGCGCGTTCGCGTGGATGGGCCTGGGCCTGCTGGCCAAGGGGCCAGTCGCAGTGCTCGTGCCGGTGGCAGCGGCCGCAGTGTGGTTGATCACCGCGTGGGACTGGCGCCTGGCGCTGCGCCGTGTCGGCCAAGCCGTCAGCGATGTGCCTGCCTGGCTGCTGCTGATCGGCATCGCGGCGCCTTGGTATGCCTACGCGCTGAACCGCCACGGCCAGGCCTTCATCGACGGCTTCCTGGTCAAGCACAACCTCGCGCGCTACAGCAGCGCGATGGAGCAGCACGGCGGCAACCCGTTCTACTACTTCGGCGTGCTGCCACTGCTGCTCCTGCCCTGGACGCCCCTGCTCGTGGCCGTGGCGCGCCGGGTGATGACGCACTGGCGAGACCCGCTCGGCCGCTTCCTGCTCGGCTGGGGCGGCTTCGTGCTGGTGTTCTTCTCGCTGTCGGGCACCAAGCTGCCGCACTATGTGCTGTACGGCGCGACGCCGTTCGTGCTGCTGATGGCGATCGAGCTGGAGCGCTGCGGCAAGGTGATGCGGTGGGCATTGGCGGTCAGCGCGTTGATCCTGCTGTCACTTTTCGTGGCGCCCGCCTGGCTGCTGCCGTGGCTGCTGACGCTCGTGCACAAGCCCGAGTACCGCGCTTTGCTGTCGCATGCGCCGCCGGCCCTCGGCCTGATGATCGCCGGTACCGTGGCCGCCGGCGTGATCATCGGTCTGGCTGCTGCGCCGGCGCGCTTGCGCGAAGGGCTGGCGCCGAGCGCCGCRCCGTTGCTGTCTGCCTGCGTCGTTGCGATGGTGCTGCTGGGCTTCGGCCTGCCGTGGTGGGGCACGCTGCTGCAGGGCCCCGTTCGAGATGCCGGGTTGATCGCCCGCGAACGATCGGAAGTGGCCGTGCAGTGGAAGCTGCACAAGCCCAGCTTCGCGGTCTACCGCGGCCAACCCGTGCCGCGGCGCGATCCAGCACCCGGTGAACTGGCGCTGGTCAACGTCGAGCACCTGAAGAAGCTGCCGGCCAACGACGCCAACGCCTACGAGACCATCTTCGAAGAGCGCGGTGTCGCGCTGATCCGTTGGCGGGGTGCGCGCTGACCGCGCCGGTCAGCGCGGGCTGAGCATCACGATCCGCTTCCAGTCCTGCGCGATCGTGCGGTGCGACAGGCACGAGCTGGCGCATTTCGCCGAACCCAGCGCCGAGCACTGCAAGGTCTCGGCGCGCTGATCGCGTGCTGTCGCACTGGTCCAGATCTCGCGCACGCTCTGGCGCGTGATGTTGCCAATCACCGGGTACTCCCAGCAGGTGCGCACGTCCCCGTTGGCCAGGATGTGGAAGTCGCGCAGCCCGACGCGGCAGGGTGTCCGTGCGGGCATCACCTTGTCGCCGCGGAAGTGCGCCGGCCACGACAGCAGCCGCCGCTCCTCGGTCTCGATCGGCGCGCCGGCGCGCTTGGCTGCCACCAGTGACTCGGCCATCTGCTGCAGCTGCGCTTCGTCCTGCGGGCGCAGCCACAGGTCGCGCGCGACTTCGTCGGTCCATGGGCGCACAGGGCTGAAGTCGACAGACGAGGCGCCGGCCTCAACGACCCAGTCGACCAGGTCCCGCATCTCGTGCAGGTTCTGGCGATGCACCGTGGCCTTGATGCGGATCGGGAAGTGGTGGCCCGCGGCGTCGCGGGCGGCCTTCAGGCGTTGCAGGCCTTGGCGGATGCGCGCCAGAGAGCCGGGAATGCCACGCGACGCGTCGTGCACCGCGTCGCTGGCACCGTCGACAGAGATGTCGATGTTCAGCGGCGTCGCCGCCACCAGCCGGGCAACGACGGGGGCGGTGAGCGCCGAGCCGTTGGTGATCATGCCCCAGTCGACCCCATGCTCGCCGCACCACTGCACCAGGTCGAGGAACGKCTTGAACATCAGCGGTTCACCGCCGGCGAACTGCACGTTGAAGCGGCCGACATAACTTTGCAAGTCCGCGAACGCAGTCTGCCATTGCGCCAGGCTCATCTCGGCCGGGTAGTCGTCCAGCCGCCAGCAGGCACACGATCCGCACTTGTAGTTGCAGCGTTCGGTCGGGTGCGCACGGATCGCAAACGGTTTTGACAACGGCAGCCCGGTGCGCAACTCGAGCGCCTCGCGCAGCTCCTGGCCCAGCCGGCGCCGGCCGAGCGACCACAGACGGGACATCTGGCGGGCCTTCATGACGCGCTCCCGGTGCGGTACATCGACCACGACTTGGCGCAGCCCCAAACCCGCTCGGTGTAGACCTCGGCATCCGGGAACAGCTGCCGCAGCGTGCCGAGCTTCAGGTACGTGGTCTGCGCCAGCGGGCAATGCCAAGGCTCGTGGGCGTGGCGCCGGTCTTGCCGGGCGGCCCAGGCATCGCGCAGCGGGCGAGGGTAGAACCAGTAGAACGGCAGCCCGGTGTGGGCCTCGACCGGGAAGGTCCAGGCCGGTGTCTGGACCCAGTAGCGGCGGCCGACACGGCGCACCTCACGCGCAAAACGGGCCACACGTTCATCGTCGCCCAGGTGCTCGATGACGCTGTTGCTGAAGACGATGTCGAAGGACTGGTCGCCGAACATCCTCAAGTCGGTCGCATCGCCGACCACCACCTGCCATTCGCTGCCGTTGGTCGGCAGGCGCCATGGCCTTTGTGTGCCGGCGCTGGCGGCGCTCGTGTTCAGCAGCGTCAGCCGGTAGGGCTGCTCGGCCAACGCCCAGGTCTCGATGTTGCCGCCGAGGTCGAGGATGCGGTCGCCAGGGCGGGCCCCGAGCCGGTCGGCAAAGGCGCGCAGGCGCCGGGCCCGCCAACGCTGCTGCAGCCGCTCTTTCGGCGGGGTGGGGTGCTGCTTCGCCGCGTCCGAGCTGCCAAGCTCGAACGCCGCCAGATCTCTGGCCATCGGGCTACCTCCAGTTTTCTTGTTAGATTCTTGGACGCCTCTCGGCCGCACTGCACCGAGGGCAAATCCATCCTAGCCAAGATGGAACCTGAAGATGCGTGCTTTTTGCACGTTAGCTGCACCCGCGATGGTTACCCTGGTGGGTTAGGGGGTGGGGGCCACCCAGCGGCAGGGGCGCTAAGTAGTTCCACGCGTCCACAGACGATTGGGGTGGCTAGAGTCGGCAGCAGCCGCACGCACCGGGAGTCCACGATGCCGAACCGCTTGCCCACCCGTCGTCAATGCCTCGAAGCGATCGCCGCGTTGGGCGCGGCCGGGCTGCTGCCCCGTTACGCCTGGGCGCAGGCCACGTGGCCGAGCAAGTCGATCCGCTTCGTCGTGCCGTTCGCGCCCGGCGGCAGTTCCGAGATCGTCGCGCGTACGACGGCTGCCGAGTTGACCAAGTCGCTCGGGCAGAGCGTCTATGTCGACAACAAACCCGGTGGCGCGGGCAACATCGCGATGTCCGAGGTCGCGCGGGCCGAAGACCAGCACACGCTGGTCCTAGGCCACATCGGCACGCTGGCGGTCAACCCGTACATCTTCGACAAGCTGCCCTACGACCCGGTCAAGGACTTCAGGCCGATCTCGCTGCTGGCCAAGGTGCCCAGCCTGTACCTGGTCCACCCGGACCTGCCGGTGAAGAACCTGAAAGAGTTCATCGCGCTGGCCAAGGCCAAGCCGGGGCGGCTGAACTACGGCTCCGCCGGCAACGGCAGCGCCGGCCACCTGGCGATGGAATACCTGAAGATGGCCAGCGACACCTTCATCCTGCATGTGCCGTACCGCGGCACCGGGCCGCAACTGACCGACCTGCTGGCTGGCAGGTTGGACGCGGCTTCAGTCGGGGCGCCGGCGGTGCTGCAGTTCATCAAGGCTGGCAAGCTGCGTTGCATTGCCACCGGCACGCTGCAGCGCATCCCGCAATTGCCCGACGTGCCAACCGTGGCCGAGCAGGGCTACCCCGGCTTCGAGATGACGCAGTGGTACGGCCTGATGGCACCCGCATCGCTGCCGCAGCCTGCGGCCGACAAGCTGGCCGCTGCGGCTGCCAAGGCGATGCGCGAGAAGGATGCGCTGGATCGCCTGTCCAACGACGCGGCGATCGCCGTCGGCAGCACGCCGGCCGAGTTCGCCGCCTTCATCACCGCCGAACAGAAGCGCTGGAAGCCGGTGATCGCGCGGGCGAAGATCAGGCCGGATTGAGTCACGCCACCGGCGTCGCCAGGAAGGCGCGCGGCACGCCGTTCTGCGTGCCCTGGCCGACGATCTGGCCCGCGTTGTTGATATCGACCGCCTTGTTCAGCACCCAGCCATCGTGGTCGCCATCGATCAGGCGATTCAGGTCGACCATCGTGCCGTCTTGCCAGACGAAGGCGTGCGGCTTGCGTGGGCTGCCCGGTGCGACGACTGTCGAGGTGCCGACCACCACGCCGGCGTCGTTCAGCGCCTTGGCCTGCAGGCTTTGCTTCGGGCCCGGCAACTGGCCCAGGTCGATCGCCACGCCGTTGCGCCACAGGTAGCCACGGCCGGCGGTGCTGTCGTCCACCGGCTTGTAGCGGCCGCAGACCTGGCCGGCGGCATTGATGCCGAGCGCCTCGTGTTCAGCCGATCCGAGCACGTCCAGCCTGGCGGCCGTGCCGCCGCGGTAGACGAACGACACGGTCTGCTTCTTTTGCCGGCTGATGCCGACCACGTCGCCCGTGGCGTTGATGGCGTTCGCCTGGATGATCACGAGGCCGGTTTCGGCGCTCAGGTCGACCATCTGGCCATCGCGCCACAGCACGCCGGAGCCGGGGTACAGAAAGCCAGTGACGACACCGTCGTCGTTGATGTCGGTGGCAAAGGTGCTGTCGCGGTCGTTCTGCTTGCTGAAGTACTGGCGCTCGGCGCCGTGCCAGGTCCAGGCGCTTTGCAGGTAGGTGGCGTCGGCGTTGGCGGTGTCGTGACCGGCCACCACGCCGGCCACGTTGATCGCCGCGCCCCATGACGCGACACTGTGCTGCTCCATCCGCAGGCCGCGCATCTTGCCCGCCTCGGAAATGAAAGCCACGCCCTTGTTGTCGCCGTCGTGCCGCGTCGCCATGCCGACGGCGACGCCGTGGTCGTTGAGGCCGCTGACGAGGATGGTGCGGCCGCCCAGGTCACCCAGGTCGGTGACGCGGTAGCGCGGCCATGCGGGCGCGGCGCGGGCCGACAAACCGGCGGCGGCCAGCGCCACGCCCAAACCCTGAACCAAGATATCGCGGCGGCCGAGGGGCGACAACATGGGAAACCTCCGCTGTGGGTGTTGGCAATCAACGCGCCAAGTTTCGCCGAAACGGCCGGGCTCGGACTGCCACCGTGTGGGGCCTAGCCGGCCAGGACACGCCGTTATCGGACAATCGCGGGTTGGACTGCCGATGTCTGGCGGTGCTTTCCTGGCTGTACCTGCATCATGTCGATCACCTTGTTGGGGCGCGTCGCCGCCCTGGGGCTGCTGAGCCTCGCGAGTCTCTTTCCCCGTCTGGCGGCCGCCGAAACCGCGGCCTTGACAGGCGCCGGCTCCTCGGCCGCTGCACCGGTCTACAAGGCCTGGGCGCTCGAATACGCCAAGCAGCATGGCGACGCGCTGGACTATGCGGCGATCGGCTCGGGGGCCGGCATGGCGAAGATCCGCGCCGGCGAGGTCGACTTCGGCAGCTCCGACGTGATTGCCGCGCAGAAGGACCTCGACAAGGACGGGCTGGTGATGTTTCCCACCGTCATCACCGGCGTGGTGCCGGTCGTCAACCTGCCGCGTGTCGCGCCGAACGCGCTGCGCCTGAGCGGCGAGGTGCTGGCCGCGATCTTTCTCGGCGAAATCACGCAATGGGACGCGGCACCGATCAAGGCACTGAACCCCGAGCTGAAGCTGCCCAACCTGCCGATCCGCCGTGTCGTGCGCGCAGATGGCTCGGGCACCACCTACCACTTCAGCGACTACCTCAGCCGCGTCAGCCCGGCCTGGAAGCAGCGCCATGGCGCCGCCAGCAAGTTCGACTGGGCCGGCGAGGTGCTGGCGGTCAAGGGCAGCGCCGAGGTCTCGAAGACCGTGAAGGCCACGGCTGGCGCGATCGGCTACATCGACTACAACTACGTGCTGGCCGACAGCCTGAACGGCGTGTCGATGAAGAACGCCGACGGCCAGTTCGTCGTCGCCGGCGTCGAAAGTTTCCGTGAGGCGGTGACGCGCAGCGCCTGGTACAGCCAGGGTGACTTTTCAGCGTCGATCAGCGATGGCCCTGGCGCCAAGACCTGGCCGCTGACGATGGGCACCTACATCGCGCTGCCGCGAGTTTCAAAGAGCAGCGAGCGTGCCGAGCGCACGCTGCGTTTCATCATCTGGTCGTACCTGCGCGGCGACGCACTGGCGCGCGACGCGCGCTTCGTGCCGCTGCCGGCCAAGGTCCAGGCCAGTGCCTACAAGGAGATCTCCAAGGTCTCGACCCCCAGCGGCGAATCGCTGGGCGTGAAGGTGCTGAACGCACTGGTCAAGTGACGCTTGTGCGCCGCCGGCCATGCGCCGGTCGGCGCCAATGGCACGGCGTGGTGTCACACAAGCGCATTGAAATGGCGGGCCATGAAGTTGCCCGCCCGCCGATCAGGACCTGAATTCCCCCCCGGGTTTCGCTGGCTGATCTCCGCCCAGTTCTCTTCCGCGCTGGCCGACAACGCGCTGCTGATCGTCACCATCGCCTTGCTGCAGGAGCAGGGCCTGCCGGGTTGGTGGGCGCCGTTGCTGAAGTTCGGCTTCACGATCTCGTATGTGTTGCTGGCGCCCTTCGTCGGGCCGCTGGCCGATTCGTTCGCCAAGGCACGCTTGATGGCCTGCATGAACGCGGTCAAGGCACTGGGCGTGCTGGCCCTGCTGGCCGGTGTGCAACCGGTGCTGGCCTTTGTTGTCGTCGGCTTCGGTGCCGCGGCCTATGCGCCTTGCAAGTACGGGCTGATCACCGAGCTGGTGCCGATGGAGCGGCTGGTGGCCGCCAATGGCTGGCTCGAGGTCTCGGTGGTTTGCGCCGCGCTGCTCGGCACGGTGCTGGGCGGTGTGCTGGTCAGCCCGTGGCTGCTGCAGGCCGAATGGATGCAGGCCGCGGGCCAGGCACTGGCCGCCTGGCCGCTGATGGCCGATGGCAGTGCGCTCGACATGTCATTGGCGCTGCTGCTGGCGCTGTACGGTCTGGCGGGCTTGTTCAACATCGGCGTGCCCGACAGCGGTGCGCGCTATCCCGCCTGCGAGATCCACCCGGTGGTGCTGGTGCGCGCTTTCTGGCGCGACCACAAGACGCTGTGGCGCGACCGCGATGGCGGCCTGTCGCTCGCGGTGACGACGATCTTCTGGGGTGTCGGCGCGACGCTGCAGTTCGCGGTGCTGCGCTGGGCGGTCGATGAGTTGCAGCTGACCCTGGGCCAGGCTGCCTACCTGCAGGCTGCGGTGGCGGTGGGCGTTGTGGCCGGCGCCGCTGCGGCCGGCCGCCTGGTGCCGCTGTCGCGGGCCAAGCGCATGCTGCCGGCCGGCGTGGTACTGGGATTGATGATGCCGGTGGTCGCCAGTGCCGGCGCCTTGAGCCTGGCGGTGCCGCTGTTGGCCATCGTCGGCATCGTCGGCGGCCTGATGGTGGTGCCCTTGAATGCCTTGCTGCAACACCGCGGGCACCAGCTGCTGAGCGCCGGCCGTTCGATCGCGGTGCAGGGCTGCAGCGAAAACGCCAGCATCCTGGCGATGCTGGCGGGCTACGCGACGATGATCGCGCTGGACGTGCCGATCGTGCCGTTGATGTGGGTCTTCGGCCTGGCCATCGCGGCGGCGATGGCGGTTCTGATGGGGCGCCTGCGGGCGTCGGTCAGGCCCTGACCCGCCAGCGCAGCGGCTGGTCAGTCGATCGACGTGGCCAGCGGGTGGGCCGACGTGGAGCGGCGCGAGGTGTCTTGGGCCAGGGGCGCGTCGGCGTCCTGGATCACTTGCAGCAGCACCGTCTCGAAGCGGGCGATCACGCCGTCCCAGTTCAGCCGCAGCGCGGCCTCGCGGGCGGCCTGGCCCATGGCCGCTCGGTGCGCGCGGTCGGCAGCGATGCCGACCGCCTCGCGAACGTAGGCGTTGTTGTCGCCCATCGGCACCAGCACGCCGTTGTGCCCCGGCTGGATGATCAGCGACGCGGCCGCGTAGTTGAAGGCCACCACCGGCAGCCCGCTGGCCATCGCCTCGGGCGTCACGTTGCCGAAGGTCTCGGTCAGACTGGGGAACAGGAACAGATCGAGCGATGCGTAGTGCTCGGACAAGGCGTTGCCGACCTGCTGGCCGGCGAACACCGCGTCGGGCCAACGCGCCTGCAGCTCGGCGCGCAGCGGGCCCTCACCGACCAGCACCAGCTTGGCGCGTGGGTCGAAACGGCGGATCGCCTCGAACGCTTCGCTCAAGGTGGCGAGGTTCTTTTCGGCCGCCAGCCGGCCGACGCAGCCGACCACCAGGTCGTCCGGCGCCACTCCCCAGCTGCGGCGCAGCTCCTCGTTGCGAAACCCGGGGTGAAAGCGCTCGGTGTCGACGCCGCGCTTGACGACAGTCACATGCTTGAAGCCCGCGGTCTCCAGGTCTCGCCGCAGCGCTTCGGTCGGCACCATCGTGGCCTGCGTGCGGTTATGGAACTTGCGCAGGTAGGCCATGATCGGCCGGTGCAGCCAGCCGACACCGTAGTGC
>NZ_JBFUGE010000170.1:0-11639 GCF_056403075.1 Ideonella sp. P3_A4
TCTTTCGCGTGCTCGATCAACTGGAGCACGGCCGCGGCATGCGCCTGTTGACGTCGCGCGGCGAACTGCTGGAGGGCGCATCTGCGGGCGGGCGATTGCTGGCGGGCATGACCGCCCGGCAGATCCCGCTGCTGTTGCTGGGCTACTCGCGCGGCTCGATGGCCACCGGCTGGGCGATGACGAAGAACGTAGCCGGCAGCTGCAGCTACGACCTGCCGACTGTCACCTGCGCGCCGTCGAAGAGCTTCACCAACATCAAGGGGGCGATGCTCTACGCCTCGTTCGTCAGCGGCGCCGGCTACCTGCCCGAGGCACCGGACCTGGTCGACCGCAACCTCTTTCTCGGCGGCATGGCGGCCGACCACCACGTCGCTTTCTATCCGAACTCGGCCGCGCTGGCGGGCATGAGCCGGTGGCCCGCAGTGTTCTTTGCGAAAGGGCTGTGGGACAGGGCCGAGAGCCTGGAAGGAACCATCGCCGCCTACGACCTGGTGCATGGCTTGAAAGAGATCGTCGTTGTGCGCGGGCCGCACGCGATGGAGACCTGGCCCCAACAGGAGCAGGACCGTGTTCGCGACCGGATGGTGGCCTTTGCCGTGGCAGCGGTGCAGGGCCGCACAAGCCTGCCAGGTTCACCCACCTGGTCGAACATCAAGGAGCTGGTCGGCACCAGCCCCRACATGTGGGAGGCTTCGTCGCAASCGCGCTGACACGATCTGCGGACCGCACCGGTCAGTCCGTAAACTCGGGCGAACAGACCCCTGCCCTCCAACCCGCCCGCATGCCCCGTTCCACTCCACTGAAGCCGCGCAAGGCGCCGCAACAGCCGCGTTCGCAGCAGACAGTCGCGGCACTGCTCGAAGCCGCGGCGCAAGTGCTTGAAACGCGCGGCATGGCCGGCTTCAACACCAACGCAGTCGCGCTGCGCGCGGGTGTCAGCATCGGCTCGTTGTACCAGTACTTCCCTTCGAAAGAGTCGCTGACCTTGGCGCTGGTGCAGCGCGAAGGCGAACGCTTCACCGCCGAGGCGCAGACGGCTCTTGCGGAAGAAAGTGGAGCGGCGGCGCTTCGGGTGCTCATCGTCGCGGCCGTCGGGCAGCAACTGCGGCGACCGGAACTGGCGCGCCTGCTCGACATCGAGGAAGCCCGCCCGGAACTGCGCGCAGCGGTGAACAAAGGGGCTTTTCGCGCGTTGTTGTCCGAGGTGCTGGGCCGTCCGGACATGCCGCGCCAGCGCGACCACGACCTGGCAGTGAACGACGTGGGCGCGGTGATCCGCGGCATCGTCGATGGTGCCGGCGAACGCGGTGAGACCGACGAGGCGAGCCTGCAGCGGCGTGTCGAAGCCGCGGTCTTCGGTTATCTGTACGGGGCCGCCGTCAGCCCCGAAATCAGCCCCGAAAGCGAGTCAGGCACTCGGTGACCCCGCCGCTGCCCCTGTGGCAGCGCCCGGCCGGCCGATGCGAGTAGCCCGGACAGCGGCTGCTTTTTACGATGCCTTCCGTCAACCAACCACAAGGCATCACATGAACGACATCACCACCACGATGAAGCTCAACCACCTGAGCTTCCCCTCCAACGACATCGCCGCAACCACCCGTTTCTTCGTCGAGCACCTGGGTTGCGCCGCAACACAGTACCCCGGCATGAGCATGGTCCGGCGGCCGGGCTTCGACATCGTCATCGAACAGGCCAAGGGCTTCCAGGTCGATTGGCCGCACAACTTCCATGTCGGCTTCGAACTGCCGAGCGCGGAAGATGTGCGCACGGTGTACGACCGCCTCAAGGCCGACGGCGTCGAGATGCGAACCGAGGTCTTCAGCCACGACCGCGGCTCGCGTTTCTTCTGCGTCGCGCCCGGCGGACTGCCGTTCGAAATCAACACCCGGGCCGACGCGAAAGACTTCGTCCGCGGCTAACCCCGCCGCGCCGGCAGGAAGCGCGGGTTGCGCAGCAGCCCGGCTGAGACCAGCGACACCAGCACGCCGACCGGGAAGATTTCGATGAAGGTCATCGGCAGCCGGAACAGCGGGCTCGCGTACTGCACCTTGAAAGCGTCCATCTCGGCGCTCAACTTCGCCAGCGCCTCGGGGCTGGCGCCCTTCGCGCGCTGCTGCTGGATCATCGCCTTGGCGTAGTCGCTGGCGAAGTCCATGTGGGTCGCGGCCTGTGCCAGTTCCCAGCTCAGCACATAGAGCACTCCGGCCACGGCGCTGATGCCCAGGCCGAGGCCGAAGGCAGGCCAGAAGCGGATGACGCCGCCGCCGTCCGCGTCACGGTGGCGCTTGATGGCCACGAACACGGCGCTGAGCGCGATCAGCATCGTCAGGTAGCCCAGCACCATGCCGTACGACATCATCTGCTGGCCATTCATCGCCAGCACCATGACGGACATCGGAATGCCGGCGATCAGTCCGGCCACGGTGCCGTAGGTCAGGATCTTGCGGAGCATCGGAAACACCTCTCTCGAAAATGGATGAAGGCCCCATTGGCGGCCCGGCGGGGTGCCGAATCAATCGGAAGAAAGGGTGATTCGAGGGTGATGGACCCGTCACCCGCGGGTAATCCCTGGCAATTCGGCAGCCGTCAGGGCACGAGGCCCRACCCGCGGGCCTTGTTGATCGCGTCGGTGCGGCGTTCGGCATCCAGCTTCTCGAACAGCCGCGAGACATGCGTCTTCACCGTGTTGGGCGAAATGTTCAGCCGGTCCGCGATCTCCTTGTTCGAGCGGCCGGCGGCCAGCTCGTGCAGCACCTCCAGCTCCCGCGGGCTGATGCCGAGCGTGTCGCGCGCGTTGGGGTTGCCGTCAAAGGGCGCCGGCGGCGGCGCCCGGCCGATGACCCGGGCACCAATGACCACGCCGAGCACCAGAAAGGCCACGGCGATAAGAAAAAGGTAGAACTCGCCCGGATACGCGCGCGCCAGGCGCTGGTACTCCAGCCACTGCAAGGCCAGCGTGCCGGCCGCCAGCAAGGCGCCGTAGCCGAGCACGCGCTTCCACATCGACATCCGGCGGTCTCCTGGTCTTGAACGCCCGGCCGGGCACTCCGCCGAAATCTTAGGGCTTGGCCGCCGTCAGGGCGCGGGGGGCGACGCCGGCGGCTCGCTCGGCACGCCGCGCGCCAGCTGCTCGGCCTGCGCCGGGTTCAGCATGCGCACGAAGGCCAGCTTGCCGCGCAGCTTGTGCCAGAGCGAAGCATCGGCCGTACCGCTGGTGCGGGCGCGGTGCAACTCGGCCCGTAGMCGGCGGCGCTGATCGCGAGACCAGCCTGGTGTGGCGTTCACCGTCACACCGGCGATGCGCTGGGCGCTGGCCTGCGTCATCAGCCTGGTCTTTTCGCGGTTCAGGCGGAAGCCTTCGCCGCGCACGATCGACTCGGCCTGCTTGATCAACCGGCGCGCCGCCTCGACGTCGTCGCCCGAGAAAGCCAGGTCGTCGGCGTAGCGGGTGTAGACGAAACCATGCGCACGCGCCAGGCCGGCCAGCCGCCGGTCCAGCCGCAGCGCCAACGCGTTGGCCAGGCCCGGGCTGGTCGGCGCGCCTTGCACCGCATGGCGCGAGCCGATCGGCACATGGAAACATTCGCCGTCCACCGTCACCGGTTGGCGCTCACTCTCGGTCATCAAGGCCGCCAGCCCCGCGGCCACCGGGTAGGCGTAGCCGAGCGCAATGAGCAGCCCGCGCACGCGGCCCACATGCAGGCTGGGGAAGAAGTCCTGAATGTCGAGTTTCAGCACCACCGGTTTGCCGGCGTGTGGCGCAGCGTTGGTCGCGATCGAGCGGCCGGGCCGAAAACCGTGCGCCGCGTCGGACACCGGCAGCTTCGCGACCAGCAGCGTGTTGAGCTTGCGCTGCAGCGCCTTCAGCTCGGTCTTGGGCGCCATGATCACGCGCTCACGGCCGTTGCGCTTGGGGATCGCAAAGCTCAGGTAATGAACGACGCGCTCGCGCTGGCGGTGGATCGCGTAGTGGCGCAGCTTCTTTTCGGTGATGCCCAGCGCGGCGGCCACGTCGGCCTCGCTGCGCCAGACCGGCAGKCCATAACGTTCGAGCTGCTCGGTGTCGATGGCCAGGTCGCGCGAGTGGCGGTCGCGGGTGCGCAGCGTGGCGGTGAACAGGCGCTTGGCCTCGTCCATCGACATCACTTTCGGCGCCTTCGGCTCGTCCCAGCCGCGCTTGCGCTTGGGCAACAGCCGTGGGTCGCGCCACGCCCGGCGAAGGTGCTTGTCCTTCAGCGGGCCGCCGGACAGGTCGATCCGCTCGGTCAGTGCACCGGTGGCGTCATCGTCGTCGTCCCGCGCCAGGCGCGAGATGTCGCGCGGCGGCGGGCGGTGGCGGTCGAGGGCACGCTGCACATAGCGAAACACGCGCCAGCCGACGTACAACAGGGCGACGAGGATCAGCAGCCGCATGGCAAGACACGGCATGCGGCCGTCGTGAAGAGAAAGGTGCCCAGGGGGTGCGTTACCTGCAAGGCTCTGGACTCACGGCCTCCCCACGTTTCGTACGTGGGGACCGTGGCGAAGTGATGGGGGTATGAAGCTACCGCGGCGAAACACCGCAGCATCGTCGCTAGCTGCAACCCCTCTGGGCGGGGCGAACTATCGCCAAGGCGGGAGGTGGTGTCAAGCGCCACGCCGCTCTCCTTCGCTGGCGCGAAACAGCGCCACCATGTGCTCGCACGGCCCCTTGTTCAGCAGGTGCTCACGGAACCAGCTGCAGCCGCAACTGCCGAACACGATGCGGTCTTCGTCGTTGACGACCAGCTCGGTGGTCTGGTCGCCGCACTGGCCGGTGATGCGCCACTGGCGGTAGACCGTCTTGTGCTCGACCTTCTCTCCAGTGCGCGGGTCGCGGAACTGGCGCAGCTTCTCTTGCTCTTCGGCCTGCGCCGCGGTCACGCGCACGCCGCCCGGCGTGGCCAGCAACGCAGCGGCGGCTTCCTTGCGTGGGTCCGGCGGGAACATCGCCGCCGTGTCGATCGGCGGCGAGAACAGCTCGCGGTGACGCCAGTCGCGCGACTCGACATCGAACATCACACGCCCGGCGCGGTTCAAGGCTGCCAAGGCGTTGGCGGTGTCGACCAGCGACAGGCCGCTGGCGCCTGCCAGGGCCTCGGTGCTCGCATGGAACAGCGGTGTCAGTGCGGCCAGCACGCGCGTTTGCGCTTCCTCGCCGCTGCGCTCGCTATCGGTCAGCAGATCGAGCCCACTGTCGCCACCAAAGCCACCGCCGGCGCCAACGCCTGTCAGGCCGAGCAGAAAGGTCATGCCGGGCAGCCGCACCGCATAGAAGCTCGGCAGCGCACGGCCCTTGAGGTACACGTCGACATGCTCGGCAAACGGCAGCAAGGGCTCGATCAGGTTCAGCTTGCGCCGGCCCCAGGTGCGGATCGTGCGTTGCTCGGGGTAGCCATGCGTGGCACCCACCAGCGGCACGCGGTGGTCCCACGGCTCGATGACAAGCTCGGCATCGCGATCAGGCTGGAACTCGTAGCGCAACGCACGTGGGCTGACCTTGGCCTTGTGGTGCTTCAGAAAGCGGATCGCCGCCAGCAGATCGACCGGCCGCAACCGCAGCCGCGTGCCCGGCATCGCCATCGCGGCCTGCACCTGCAGGAAGCCGCGCACCCAGCGGTCGGGCAGTTCGACCTTCTGCTCGAAGCGGCCGCCGGCCGATTCGGTGCGCATCTCGAAGCCTTCGGCACCGACACGGAAGTGTGTCTCGCGCGAGGTGCGCATCTCGCTCAACGCGCCCCACAGCCAGGCGGTGAAGTCGATGTTGGTGGTGCCGCAGTGCACCTCGCCCTCGGTCTCGAACACCGAGCGGTCGACCCGCAGCGATGCGTAAGCTCCAAGGTCTTGTGTGAACGCTTCGAACCAGACCCGGTCGGGGTGGACCGTGATCACCGGGTCGAGCACACGCGACAGCATCTCGCTGCCGCTGGCCCAGTTGTCTTCGCTCCAGATCGCTTCGCCGAGCGCCCGCAGCGCGACGCGCAGCACGAATCCATGTTCGACCACACGGCCATGGAACGAAACCGGCCGCAGCGCATTGGCGGCCATCGACAAGTCGGCGCGGTCACGCGTCGAGACGAAAGCGCTGGGCGATGCGTAGGTGACGGCCTGAAAGCTCATGCGGCCCTCCGGTACACGACACGCGCTTCGCCTGCCTCGGCCAGCGCCGGGTGGCGCGCCAGGATGTGCGCGACGAGGTCGAGCAGCCCTTCTTTCGGGTAGCCCTCGTCGGGCAACGCAAAGGCCTCGCGGGCGCGGGCCAGCACGCGGCGAGCACCCTCTTCGCCATGGGCTGCGTTCTTCAACGCGCCGAAGGCCTGGGCTCGGGTTTCGCGGTGCAGTGGGCGCAGCAGCGTGCCGATCAGGATGTCGAGGTTGTCCTTGGCCAGCTGGCGCGCACGCTCGTCGCGCTGACCGAGCACACGGTAGGCGAGCCGCTGGACATGGATCTCGGAGCCTTCGACCAGATCGCGCACCGCTGCACCGTCAGGGTCGGCCAGGTAGTCGCCCATCGAGCGTTCGAACAGCAGCCGCGCCAGCCGGTTGTTGCGGATCAGGCCCGCGTAGTCACGCACGGCATAGGCTGGGATGCGCGTCAGGATGGCGGCCGCGCGGCGCGCGAACAAACCGGGCTCGAGCTTCAGCGCCACCAGCAGGTCGGCCACGCGCTCAGCCGGGGCCAATTGCTTGGCGTCGGGCTTGCCCCACATGCCGCGCGTGACGTAGCGGCTCGCCAGGTGGTCGGCCAGGTCTTCGTCGCCAGCGGCCCAGGCGCGCTCGAACAACGCCAGGTAGTCCTCGGCCCAGGCCGGTGTCACATGCGCCTTGAACTGGGTGCGCGCCAGATGCGGGTAGCGCTCGTAGAGCTTCAGCGCCAGCGCCGGCTCCAACTGCTGCACCGACGCAAGGCCCCAGCCGAGGAAATTCCATTCGCGCGAGACGCCGGAAAACAGCGCCAGGCGGCGCAGGCGCTCGGTCTCGGCCAGCGCCTTGTCGTCGAGCGTCTCTTGCAGGCCGTCGTTGTAGGCCTTGCCGCGTGCGCACTTGACCAGCACCGCGATGCGGAAGTCGACCCAGCCGCGGGCCTTGGCCAGCTTGGCCAGCGCCAACGCGCTGTCGCCGATCGATGTCCACGACCAGACCTGGTTCAGGTGCTTTTGCACGTAGGGCAGCAGGTCGGCGCCGCGCGCTTCGAGCAGGGCCACGTAGACCGGCCCGAGGTCGGACCACAGGCCCTCGGGGTGGCGTTCGTCCAGCGCGGCGATCAGCTCGGCCTGCGGCTGCTGGCCGCGAGCCAGTGCCAGGGCCTCGTCACGCCAACGATCCAGCGGCACTTGGCGGCGGTAGAGCGAGAAGGCGAAGGCGTGGTCGCCTTGCGACTCGGCCAGCCGCATCAGCCGGGTCCAGCGCTTGTCGGCGTTGTCGCGCCACGCGCGGTGCGGCAGGTGCTTGAGGACGAACGGGACGCTGAGCGTGCGATCGGCCTCGTACAGGCGCAGCGCGGTGGCTTCGTCCAGCTCGGCGCGGGAGCCCAGGTCGAGCTTGTCGAGCACGCGCCCCCGGCGCGCCGGCGTGTCGGCGGCGGCAAAGCGGCTGGCCAGGTCGGCACACCATTTCTCGGTGTCGATGCCCCAGCCGCTGCGGTGGCGCCACTTCCAGGCGTAGAGGCGGCGAAACAGCGGCACGTCGTCAGCGCGATCGACCTCGTCGAACCACGGGTCCAGCGCCTGCGCCTGCACGCCCTTCCAGGCGATGGGCTCCGGCTGCACGAAACGGCCGTTGTCGACCAGCGCCGTGTCGCTGAAGTGGTTCAGGATGAACGAGCGGAACGCAGCGCKGTTGCGTGCATACAGCTTCGGGCCCCAGTACCAGCACATGCCGCCGAACGCACGGTTCGTGGCCACGCCTTCGAGCCGCTGCGTCAGCTCGGCGTCCTTGGCGATGTTCGCCAAATGCCAGTCAATGGTCTGTTTGAGCTGCCGCGCGTCGGCGCTGTCGAGAAACGAAGGCAAGCGGATCCCTCCCGGCGGGCGAGGATAGCGGCTCGCGCGGGACCCGGCAATGCGGGGCGCCACCCGCGCCGCTGGTCCTGCGCGTTAGCTCAACGCGGCGCGACGGCCGGCACCAGCTCGTCGACCGCCGGCGTGTCCTTGTCCTTGATCAGCCGGCGCAGGAATGGGATCAGCACGATCAGCACCACGCCGACCGCGAGGCTGCCGAGCCCCAGCTTCATGAACTGGTCGGCATAGGCCGGATTCGTCGCCGCCGCCGTGCTGCCGCTGGGCTCGGGCAGCATGCCCGAGAAATCGCCCGAGTAGACCGAGGCCAGGCCGGTCACCAGCATCCACGCGCCCATCATCACGCCCTGGTACTGGCGCGGTGCGAGCTTGCCGATCATCGCGTAGCCCACCGGCGAGATCAGCAGCTCGCCGAGCGACTGCAGCACATAGCTCCAGAACAGCCAGCCGAAGGCCACCATGCCGCGGCTGTCAGCGTTTGCAATGCCGGCTGGCAGCATCACGAAGGCCAGCCCCATCAGCAACAGCGACACCGAGAACTGCTGCGGCACGTCGATCCGCCAGCCGCGCGCGCGAAGGCGCACGAACAGCACCGACATCAGCGGGCCGCCGATCACGATCACCATCGTGTTGATGTTCTGGATCCACTGCGGCGCGACCTCGATGCCCCAGACGATGCGGTCGACGTTGTTGTCGGCAAAGGTCTGCAGGCCGTTCGGCGCCATCTGGTAGAGCGTCCAGAACACCAGCGAGCCGATCGACAGGATCAGGTAGGCCCACATGTTGTTGCGCTCGGTGCGGTTGGCGTGGCGCAGCGTCAGCCAGAGCAGCACCAGCGTGATGCCCGCGCTGATCCATTTCACCAGGCTGCCGGTCGAATCCGGCCGCTGCAGCATGTACCAGACGATCGGCACCAGGCCGACGAGGATGGCCAGGCCGGCCAGGAACCGCAGGCGAAATTGCTTCGGCGTCACTTGCAGCAGCGGCGTGCTCAGGTCGGCCAGCGACTTCCAGTTGAACAGCGCCAACACGATCGCCACCACGTTGCCCAGCGTCGCGAAGATGAACAGCTGGCTGTAGCTTTCAGTCAGCTGGTAGTGGCCGGCCGCGCTAAAGCCGATGAAGAAACCAACGTTCATGCCGGCGTAGTTCCAGAGGAACGCGCCTTCGCGCCGCATGTCGTCCGGCGCAAAGCGCTGCGTCAGCATCATGTTCAGGCAGGTCACGTTCAGGCCGCTGCCGGTCAGGAACAGCGCCAGGCCCCAGTACAGCGACTGCACCGTGCCGCTGGAAATGCAGGCGCAGCCGATCACCTGCAGCACCATGCCGCCGATGAACAGGTTGCGGTTGCTCAGGAAGCGGCCGCCGAGGTAGCCGCCGAACAGATGCAGCCCGTAGTTGAAGGCGCCGAACACGCCCATGATGGCGGCTGCGTCCTTGGTCGAGAAGTGCAGGTGCTTGCTGGCATAGAGCACCAGCGTCGAATACAGCACCGCAAAGCCCAGCGTCGAAAACATCTGGACGAAGAACAGCGCACCTGAACCTTCAGGAATTTGCGCCAGGCGGCTCTTGAGTGTGGACATGGGTCTCTCCGTCGGGTGCGGATGCGGCTGCGGGGCACCCCAAAGTGGCGCGGATCATAGCCACCGGGCGACGTACGCCGGCGCCGCACCGCCTAGGGTCAACCCTGTGGTCGAGCTACTCCTTGCTGTCGACGGCGTCCAGATTGGCCAGCACGCGCGCCAGCAAGGCCCCGAGTTGGTCGCGCTCCTTGGCGCTGAGGCCCGCCAGAGCCTTTTCGCTGGTCGCCTCCATCACCGCCCGGCCCTTGGGCAGTTGCCGTGCGGCRCTGTCGGTCAGCGTGATCAGGCGGCTGCGACCGTCGGCCGGGTCGGGCGTGCGCTGCACGAGACCGTCGCGCTCCATCCGGCTGAGCAACTGCGCCATGCTGGGCTGCTCGACACGGGCGATGCGGGCCAGCTCAGCCTGTGGCAAGGCGCCGTGCTGCTTCAAGGACACGAGCACCGGCACTTGGCCCGTCGCGATGCCCAGCTCGCGCAGCGGGGCGTCGACGAGGCGTGAAAAAGTCCGGTTGACCAGCCCGACGAGCTTCAGCGGATTGGCGGGGACGGTCGTGGCCATCGAAGCCTCTTGAATTTGGATAGGCGGCTATGTTAATGTATATAGGCACCTATGTTTTAGACACGATCTCGCCATGACCACCAAGCTTCGAATCGCCATCGTCGGCGCCGGCCCTGGCGGCCTGACGCTCGCCCGCCTGCTGCATCTGCAGGGCCAGACCGTCACGCTGTTCGAGCGCGATGCCAGCCCCACTGCCCGCGCGCAAGGCGGCACGCTGGATCTGCATGAAGACTCCGGCCTGCTTGCGCTCGATCAGGCTGGCCTGATGCCGCTGTTTCGCACCATCGCCCGCTACGAAGACCAGGGTACGCGGCTCGTGGACCACCACGGCCACGTGCTGTTCGAAGACGCCGATGCCGCCGACGGCAACCGGCCCGAGGTCGACCGCACCGCCCTGCGCGACCTGTTGCTCGCTGCGCTGCCCGAAGGCTGCGTGCGCTGGGGCAGCGCGCTGCAGACTGCCCTGCCCCGCGATGACGGCCGTTGGGACCTGCTGTTCGACCACGGGGTCGAGGGCCCGTTCGATCTGGTCGTCGGCGCGGACGGCACCTGGTCGCGCCTGCGGCCACTGCTGTCACGCTACCAGCCGCACTACAGCGGCCTGAGCTTCGTCGAATTCGGCATCGACGAGGTCGACCACTGCCACCCGGCACTCGCCGACCTGGTGGGCCGCGGCAAGCTGTGCGTCGAGGCCGATGGCAAGGCACTGATCGTGCAGCGCAACGGGCACTCGCACTTGCGCGGCTACGCCATCTTCCGCGTGCCRCCGGGCTGGATCGCCGAGCGCTTCGACTTCGCCTCGCCCGCCGCCGTGCGCGCCCGGCTGGTCGACGAGTACCAGGGCTTCGCCGAAACGATCCGCGACCTCTTGCGCGCCAGCAACGATCAATTCGCCGAGCGCCCGATCCACGCGCTGCCGATCGGCCACCATTGGCCAAACCGCCGCGGGTTGACGCTGCTGGGTGACGCCGCCCACGTGATGTCGCCGTTCGGCGGCGAAGGCGTCAACAACGCCATGCGCGACGCGCTCGAACTGGCCGGGCACCTGGCGTCGCAACCCGACTGGGCGCAAGCCGTGGCCACGTACGAAGCCGAGATGTTCGACCGCGTGGCCGAATCCGCCGGCTACGCCTTCGAGGCGGCCGCCACGCTGCTGTCGCACGACGGCCAGGCACTGACGCTGGAGACCTACCGCGGGCACCAGGCGATGCGCTCGGCGATGCAGGCGCAGGCGAGCGTTGCCTAGGCCGTTGATGCCGTCGGCGGCCACAATGCGGTCGTCTCGATTCCGACCGGCTGGCTGCCGGCTTCATCCATGCAAGAACTCGTGTACTCCGCCCTGCTGGACGCCTTGGAGGAGATGCCCCGATTTCTGCGCTATTCGCTTGAGGGCCTGTCTCGCGAAGCTCTGCTGCGCGTGCCCGAGAACGACCGCTCCCACCTGCTCGAACACCTCTGGCA
>NZ_JBFUGE010000171.1:0-11603 GCF_056403075.1 Ideonella sp. P3_A4
GCCCAAGGTCGTCGTACGCATCCGCGATGCAGCCGTCGAACAACTGGTCGATGCGGTGGCCTCGGGCGACGCCGACCTCGGCCTCGGCCCCGATCGCACGACCGGCGCCGACGTGACACGCACCGCCCTGCTCGACAGCCCCTGGGTGCTGTGGTGCCCGGCCGACCACCCACTGGCCTCGAAACCGAGCCTGCGCTGGCGCGACCTGCGCGACCAGCCGCTGGTCGCCGCCGGCCGCGATCACGAGCGCAGCGTGGCGCAGATGCGCGCCGAGCAGCCCGAGGGCACGCGCATCGTGCCGGTCGAAGTGGTCGACAACATCACCACGGCGCTCGGCCTCGCCTCGCAAGGCCTGGCGCTGACGCTCTCGCCCGCCTATGTGGCCGCGCTGGCCGAGCCGCTCGGTCTGGTGATGCGGCGGGTGCAAGCGCCCGAGGTGATGCGCCAAGTCTGCCTGTACCGGTCGGCGCAGCGCACGATCCCACCGGCGGCGGAAGGCTTTGCCGAGTTCCTGACGGTCTGGCTGCGTACTTGGCAGGCGGCGCGTGAGGCGCCCGCACCGCCCAAGATCAAACCGAGTCGGCGTTGACCATCTGCACCTGCTGCGCAGGCGCCGGTGCCGTCATCGTCCCCAACAAGCCGGCCGAGCGCGAAACGATCGGCCGCCAGCGTTCGCGCCAGCCCGGCAGCGCGGCTTCGTCGCGCTCGAACTGGTTGCGCAAGAAGGCGGCGGCGAGCGACTTGGTCGCGCCCTTGACCTGCTGGTTCAACTCGAAGCCACCGGTCACCGTGCGGTCGGTGAAGATGCCGTGCGATCCGTGGTCGAACACCACCAGCGCCTTGCGCGGGTCGGGCATCGCGTCGTACACGGCCAGTCGGTCTTCGAGGCCCGAGCGGTAGCCCGGGATCATGATCAGGTCGTCGTTGGAGGTGATGTGCAAGGTGGGCAGTCGCGCCGGCGCCAGGATGGTGGCCAGGTCACGCTCGCCGTAAAAAGGCGGCGCCGACATCAGGATCGCGGCACGAAAGCGAGGGTCGTGAAAGTCGAAGACCTGTTGGCCGCGTTCGACTCGTGCACCGACCGCCAGCAAGGTGGTGTTGGCGCCATACGAGTGGCCCGCCGCGACGATGCGCTGCGTGTCGATGGCTTCGGCCGGGCGACCGGTCAGCGGGTGCTGCAGGGCCGGGTCGAGCAAACGATCCAGCGCGAAGCGCAAGTCACGCACGCGTTGGATGGCTTCGGCTTCCTGCGCCGCGTTGCGCAAGCGGCCAATCAGGCTGAACGGGTTGCCGAACCACAGCCCCTTGTCGCTGCCCACATGCTGCACGTGCAGGCTGGCCCAGCCTTGGGTGGCCAAGTGGCGGCCGAAATAGCTGTAGCCCAGGCGCGAGCTGCCAATGCCGTGCGAGAACACCACCAGCGGCACCGGCGCGGTGGTCGAAGCGACCGCCTTCAGCGGCCAGTACAGGCGCACCGGCACTTTGCGCTGGCGCGCGGTGTCTACCCAGTCCCAGTCGATGGCAGGCACGCGTGCGGCCGTGTCGGCCTCGGATGCAGCGTCCACCGCATTCGGCGGCTCGCCAACGGCGCGGCCCAGTTCGGGAAAGGCGAGCAACGGGGTTGCGGCCAGCGCCGAAGCAACGAACGACCGGCGGCGCAAACCGGCGGTCGTGGGGGTCAGCAAGGGGTCGGGAAGTGGCAGCGGCATGGCAAGTAGTGTCCTGTCCCAGAAATACGCCGCATTGGACGGGCCGAGATGGGGATGATCGCGAGTCGCCGAGCCGGGCCGATACCCGGCGGTATCGGCCCGGCTTGGCGGCGCTGCGAGCGCCCCATATCGGTCCGCCCTTCGGGTTCGACCAGATGGCGCCCTCGCGCGCCCGGCCATCAGGGCAGATACGCTGGGTATCTGCCCAGCCGTCCGGCCACACGATCATCACCATCTGGTCGAATCTCAATGCGGCGTATTTCTGGGACAGGACACTAGAGTATCGCCGCGCCACCTTGCCACCGCCGGCGAAGGTCAATAACCGACCGTGAAACGTTGCCGGCGATGTGCGCCGCGCTCGGCCTCGTCCAGCATCGCCACCGCGTAGTCGGCGACCGAGATCTCGCTCTTGCCCTCGGCGCTGAACAGCAGCTGGTTGCCACCAAGGCGGAACTGCCCCGTGCGCGGGCCGGGCTGGATCATCATCGACGGGCTCAGCATCGTCCAGTCCAGCGTCGGCTCGTCGCGCAGCCAGTTCAGCGCGTCACGTGCACCCTCGGCCGTGCCCTTGTACTGGGCCGGGAACTCGGGGCTGTCGACCAGTTGTTTGCCCGGCGCGACTTCGAGGCTGCCGGCACCGCCGAYGACCAGCAGGCGCGGCACCGCGGCCTGCTTGGCAGCCGCGATGATCGAGCGCACACCGCGGCCATAGGCTTCGCGCACGTCCTGTTGCGCATGACCGCTGAACGCGCTGATGACCACGTCGTGGCCAGCCAGCGCGGTGGCCAGCGCCGCGGTGTCATTGACGTCGACCGCCTTCACGCTCAGGTTCGACGCGGCGGCCAGCTTGGCCGGGTTGGACACCAGCGCGGTGACCTGGTGGCCGCGCGACAGGGCTTCTTCGCGCAGGCCCGAGCCGATGAACCCGCTGGCGCCAATCAGTGCGATCTTCATGGTGTGTCTTTCTTCAGTGTCGTTGCGATGGCTTCAATGATGGGCTGATTCGTCGTTTCGATAAATCGGTCCAGTCGCGACACACTGTCCTTCATTGATTGACAATCCCAGGCCATGTCGACGGATGATCCGAATGACCTGAACCGGCTCGGCGCCTTCGTCGCCGTGGCGCAGTGCGGTGGCTTCACAGCGGCCGCGGATCGATTGGGCATCAGCAAAGCCCGCGTGAGCCTGGACGTGCAGCGGCTGGAACGTGCGCTCGGCACCGCCTTGTTCACGCGCACCACCCGCCAGGTGCGGTTGACCGACGCAGGCCAGCAGCTGCTCGACGACGCTGCGCCGCTGCTGGCCGGCTTGGGCGATGCGGTGGCGCGCGCCGCACACAGCAGCGCCGAGGTCAGCGGCACGCTGCGCATCGCCACGGCGGTGGACCATGCCGCACAACACATGGGCGCGGCGGTGGCCGAGTTCGCCACGCTGCACCCGGCCCTGCGCATCACGCTGCACGCCAGCGACCGGGTCAGCGACATGCTGGCCGAGGGCATCGACATCGCGTTCCGGATGGGCTGGTTGCGCGATTCGTCACTGCGTGCTGTGCGGCTGGCTGACTTCGAGCAGTACACGATCGCCGCGCCCAGCTACCTGCAACGCGCCGGCGTGCCCAAGCACCCGGACGAGTTGGCGCAACACGCCTGGGTCTCGCTGACGCTGCTGCCCACGCCGCTGACCTGGGCCTTCACGGCCCGCAACGGCCACACCCGCAGCGTACGCATGAACGCACGGCTGCAAACCGATTCGGCCACCGCCTTGCGCGCGCTGCTGCTCAACGGTGCCGGCGTCAGCGTGATGGACCGGTTGACCGTGCAGGCCGACCTCGCCGAGGGCCGGCTGCAGCGCCTGTTGCCCGATTGGCGGCTGCCGTCGGGTGGCGTGTTCGCGGTCTTCCCACCGGGCCGCCACATCAGTGCAGCGGCGCGGGCCTTCGTCGATTTCTACCGCGACCGGTGGCCTCGATGAAGCACAGACCTCAGCCCAGCGGCGTCCACTTCTGCTCGCTGCGCGACGAGGCCACTGTCGCTTCGATGAAGCGAACGCCAAGCGCGCCGTCTTCCACCGTGGCATAGCGGCCCGGTGCCGTTGGCAGTTGGCCAGACTCGCGCGCCCGCACATCGGCCGCGATGCCACGGTAGACGTTGGCAAATGCCTCGATGAAGGCCTCGGGGTGGCCGGCTGGCAGGCGCGTGGCCTGGTGAGCCGCAGTGCCGAGCCACGGCGAGCCGCGCGTCAGCAGCTGACGCGGCCCGTTCAACGGTGCATGGACGAGTGTGTTGGGCTCCTCCTGGCGCCAATCGAGGGTGCCCTCGCTGCCGAACACGCGCAACCTCAGGTCGTTCTCGCAACCAGCAGCCACCTGCGAGGCCAGCAGCACGCCGCGCGCGCCACCGCGAAAACGCAGCAGCAGGCTCGCATCGTCATCGAGCGGCCTGCCGGGCACGAAGGCGGTCAGGTCGGCGCACAGGCTCTCAAGCTCCAGCCCGGTCACCGTCGCGACCAGGTTCTCGGCGTGCGAGCCGATGTCGCCCATCGCACCGGCGATGCCGTTGCGGGCCGGGTCCATGCGCCAGTCAGCCTGCTTGTTGGCACCTGGCTCGAGCCGCCGGGCCAACCAGCCCTGGTGGTACTCGACCACCACCTTGCGCAACTCGCCGATTGCACCAGCGCGCACCATCTGGCGTGCCTGCTGCACCATCGGGTAGCCGATGTAGTTGTAGGTCACACCGAAGACGATGCCGCGCTCGCGTGTGATGCGCACCAGCTCATCGGCCTGCGCACTGGTGTGCACGAGAGGCTTGTCGCAGACGACGTGGATGCCGGCTTCGGCAAAGGCTTTGGCCACCGGATGGTGCACGTGGTTGGGCGTGACGATGCTGACGAAGTCGATGCGTTCGCCGCGCGGCAGGTTCAGCTCATGCTGCAGCAGGGCTTGCCAGCTGGGGTGGTTGCGCTCGGGCGCCAACCCGAGGTCGCGGCCGGAGGCCAAGGCCCGGTCCGGTTGCGACGACAAGGCACCCGCCACCAACTTGATCTCACCGTCGAGCGCCATCGCCTGCCGGTGCACCGCGCCGATGAAGGCGTCGCGGCCACCGCCGACCATTGCGCAGCGGAGCGTGCGGCCGGGCATCAACCCGCCATGCCGCCCTGCGGCGTCTTGTTGTCGAACGCAGCGTCGAAGGCACCGGCCGCGGGCGGGAAGTCGAGCTTGCGGCAGAAGGCGGCGCTCTCGGTTGCGCCGTGCACGCGGTCCATGCGGCTGTCTTCCCACTCCACGCTCAAGGGGCCGGCGTAGCCCATGTCGTTCAGCGCGACGATGATGGCTTCGAAATCGATCATGCCGCGGCCGACGCTGCGGAAGTCCCAGTTGCGCCGCGCGTCACCAAATGCCGTGTGACCACCGAACACGCCGACCGTGCCGTCGCCCTTGTTCCACCACACGTCTTTCATGTGGGCGTTGAAGATGCGGGAGCCGAAGCGGCGCACGAAGCCGACGTAGTCCACCGCCTGGTAGGCGAGGTGACTGGGGTCGAAGTTGAAGCCGAAGCGCGCATGGCCGTTGACCGCGTCGATCGCGCGCTCGGCCGACGCAATGTCGAACGCGATCTCGGTCGGATGCACCTCGAGCGCGAAGTTGACGCAGCGCTCGTCGAACACATCGAGGATCGGTGTCCAGCGGGCGCCGAAGTCCGCGAAGCCTTTGTCGATGTAGGCCTGCGGCGTCGGCGGAAAGGCGTACACCGCATGCCAGATCGACGAGCCGGTGAAGCCGGTGACCGTCTTGGCGCCGAAGCGGGCTGCGGCGCGTGCCGTGTCTTTCATCTCCTGCGCGGCGCGCTGACGCACACCTTCGGGGTCCCCATCGCCCCACACATGCGCTGGCAGGATCGCCTGGTGACGCTCGTCGATGCGGTCGCACACCGCCTGGCCAGTCAAGTGGTTGCCGATCGCGTAGCACTCCATGCCGTACTCGCGCAGCAGTCCACGCTTGTCGGCCACATAGCGCGGCGAGGCCAGTGCCTCTTGCACGTTGAAGTGGTCGCCCCAACAGGCCAGCTCCAGGCCGTCGTAGCCCATGCGCTTGGCCAGCGGCACGAGTTGGGTCAAAGGCATGTCGGCCCATTGGCCGGTGAACAGGGTGATGGGGCGAGCCATGGTGACCTCAAGAAATGAAGGGCCGCTCCCGAGTTTCTTGATCCCCTCGGGGGACGGGCCGGGCGAAGCCTGGACCTAGGGGCCAGCGGTTGTTAGAAGGGAGAGTCGGGGAAGTAGAACTGCTTGGCGTTCTCCTTGGTGATCAGCACCGACGGGATGATCGTGCTGGGCGGCAGCTTCTCGCCCTTCAGCCTCGCCTCGGTGGTGAGCTTGATCGCGTCGTAGATGAACTTCGGTGAGTACGACACATTGGCCTGGATCAGCGGGTTGCTGCCGTCCATCAGCGTCTTGACCATGCTCTTCATGCCGGCGCCGCCGAACACGATCTTGATGTCCTGCCGCTTGGCCTGCTCGATTGCTTTCAGCACGCCCACCGCCATGTCATCGTCAGCGGCCCACACCGCGTCGATCTGCTTGAAGCGGGTCAGATAGTCCTGCATCACCTTGAACGCGTCGTCGCGGTTCCAGTTGCCGTGCTTGGCGTCGAGCAGCTTCACGTCGGGGTGGCTCTTCAGCACCGCGTTGAACGCATCCATGCGCTCGTTGTCGATCGTCGTCGGAATGCCGCGCAGCGCGACGATGTTGCCCTTGCCGTTCAGCGCCTTGACCAGATACTCAGCCGGAATGCGGCCGAACGCGGTGTTGTCACCCGACACGTAGGCATCCTGTGCGCTGGTGTCGGTCAGGCCACGGTCGACCACCGTCACGTAGATGCCCTTGGCCTTGACCTGCGCGACCGGTTTGGTCAGTGCGGCCGATTCGAACGGAAAGATCACCAGCGTGTTGATCTTGGTGGCGGTCACCAGGTCCTGCAGCTGGTTGGCCTGTTCGGGCGCCCCACTCGCGGTCTTCACTGTCACCTTCAGGCCCGGGTGCGCGGCCTCGAGGTCTTTCTTCGCCTGGTTGGCCCAGAAGACGATGCCGGCGGTGAACGCATGGGTCGCCGCCGGGATGGCGACGCCGACGTTGACGTCTTTCGCATCGGCCGCGCGTGCCCCGAGGCTGAAGCTCAGGGCAACGGCAGCCGCAAAGGCCACGGCAAGTCGGCGGTGGGTCAGGCTCATGGGTGTCTCCAAAGGGTCAGTACCAGTGAAAAGGCAGTGCATCGCTGCCGACGAGGAATGCAGACAGGCGTCATGGCCGCCGCCGTTGCGTGAAGGCCACCGCGATGATCACGAAGCCTTGCACCGCAGCGTTGAGGTAGACGCTGATGATGTTGGTCAAATTCAGGATGTTGCTGATCACCGAGAGCAGCACGGCGCCGACCACCGTGCCGACGATGCTGCCGGCGCCGCCACGCAGCGCGGTACCGCCGACGATCACCGCGGCAATAGCTTCCAGCTCCCACAGCAGCCCGGTGGTCGGTGAGGCTGAGCCCAGGCGCGGCACATACAGCAGCGTGGCTACGCCGACGCACACGCCGAGCAATGCATAAGTCATCACCTTGACCCGGTCGACGTTGACCGCGGCGTAGCGCGCCACCTGTTCGTTCGAGCCGATCGCCTGCACGTAGCGGCCGTAGGCCGTGCGGTTCAAGATCAAGCCGCCAACGCCAGCCACCAGCGCAAAGATCCACACCGGCACCGGCACGCCCAACAGGCTGGCGTAGTAGACGGGGCTGTAGACGTCGGCCAGCGTGTTGTCGAGCGTCAGCGCGCCACCATCCGCAAAGTAAGTCAGGCAAGCGCGGAAGATGCCGAGCGTGCCCAGCGTGACGATGAAGGGCTCAATGCGGCCGCGGGTGATCAACAGGCCGTGCGCGAGACCGAACACCGCGCCGAGCAGCACCGCGAAGCCCATGCCGGCCACGACGATGGCCACTGGCGGCCACCCGCGCGGCGCCAATGCGTTCATCAGCATGATCACGCTACCGGCGATCAGCGCCGCCATCGAGCCGACCGACAAATCGATGCCGCCCGAGACGATGACGAAGCACATGCCCACCGCGATGATGCCGATGAAGGCGGTGCGGGTCAGCACATTCAGCGCGTTATCGAGCGTCGCGAACTCGGGGTTCAGCAACGTGCCGGCGATGCAGAGCAGCACCAGGCCGAGCACGGGGCCGTAGCCGTGCAGACGATCCCACCGCCGCATTTGGTTTGCAGCGCGGTTGGCATTGGTCGTGGCGGGTATCACTGCCATCTCAGTGTTCTCGCACTGGCGAGGTTGCTCATTCCACCTGCCAAGTGCGGAGCGTGGTGGCGGGCTTGCGCGCGGCACGCTACGGACGGCGCCTGCAGGGTGGTGGTGGTGCCCCCGGGCGCAGGCCCCATTCGCGGTCGCCCCCACGGCGCCCAGGCACCACGGTGATGACGCAGATGTCCATCATGTGCCGCGACCGTGCCCCGCGAGCGTGGGCCGGAGAACGGGGGCACCGCCGCCGCCCTGCCGCCACCACCATTGCGGAACGAATGAGATCGCCGGCGGCATCGAAGCAGCATTTCAATGCGTCCCGGTCGCATGGGCAATCAGCGTTTCTTCGCTCAGCCCTTCGGCCGGCAACACCGCTTGCAACCGGCCCGCGCGCATCACCGCGACGCGGTGGCACAGGCCAATCAGCTCGACCAGTTCGGACGAGATGACGACCACCGCATGGCCTTCAGCCGCCAGACGCTGGATCAGAAAGTAGATGTCGCGCTTGGCGCCGATGTCGACACCACGCGTTGGCTCGTCCAGCACCACCACGCGCGGCTTCGGATGCAGCACCTTGGCCAGCGCGAGCTTTTGTTGGTTGCCGCCAGACAAGGAAGAAGCACGCAGATCCAGCGAGCCAGTGCGGATGCCGAATGCAGTGACTGCCTCTTGCAGCGCCGCGCGCTCGGCGCTAGGCCRCAGCCAGGGTTGAGCGTAGCGCTGCAACGCCATCAGCGTCAGGTTCTCGGCCAGCCCGAAGGCGACATGCAGACCCTTGCCCTTGCGGTCTTCGCTCAGGTAGGTCAGCCCCAGGTCGGCGGCCTCACGCGGGCTGCCGATACGCACCGCGCGGCCGTCCAGGTTCATGCGGCCGGCACTGCGCGGGCGCAGCCCCAGCAGACCCTCGAACAACTCGGTGCGCCCTGCCCCGACCAGCCCTGCAAATCCAAGGATCTCGCCGGTTCGCACATCGAAGCTGACGTCATCGGCCCAGCCTGGCACCGACAGACCCTGCACGCTCAGCCGCGGCGGTGCGTCATTCGTTGGCACTGGCAAGCGCGGCGGAAACAGGTCGGACAGCTCGCGGCCAACCATCAGCTGGGCCATCTGCTGCCGTGTCAATGACACGGTAGCCTCGCGGGTGACGAAGCGGCCGTCGCGCATCACGATCACCTCGTCGGTGATGCGCTCGACCTCGTCGAGCTTGTGCGAGATGTAGACGATGGTCACGCCCTCGGCCTTCAGTCGCGCCATCAGCGTGAACAGGCGCTCGGTCTCGCTTGGCGTCAGCGTCGCGGTCGGCTCGTCCATGATCAACAAGCGAGCCTTGCGGCCCAGCGCCTTGGCGATCTCGACCAGTTGCTTCTCGGCGACGATCAACTGGCGCACCCGCGTGTCGGGGTCGATGTTCAGTCCGACGTCGGCCAGCAACGCCGCGGTCTCGGCGCGCATCGCCGCGTCGTCCAGCCGCCAGCCACGCCGCTTCTCGTGGCCGAGAAACACGTTCTGCGCCACCGTCAAGGCGTCCGCCAGGTTGAACTCCTGGTGGATCAGCACGATGCCGGCGGCCTCGGCTTGGCGCGAGCCTTCGAAGTTCACCGGCTGGCCGTCGACACGCAGTTCGCCGCCGCTCGGCATTTCGTAGCCGGCAGCGATCTTCATCAGCGTCGACTTGCCGGCTCCGTTTTCCCCGAGCAATCCATAGATGCGCCCTGGTGCGAGCGCAAAGCTGACGCCGTGCAGCACCTGCACCGGCCCGAAGGCCTTCACGACATCGTGAAAGGCCAGAGAGATCACACCGCCGCCTCGCGCATCTGCAGGCTTTCTTGCATGCCCAGCACACCGGCGCCGATCAAGCCGGCACGTTCGCCGAGCGGCGTGTACTGGATCTCCAGGTGCCGCGTCGACAGCGCCAGCGAGCGGTGGTAGACGCTTTGGCGTACCGCGGCCAGGAACAGCGGGCCGATCTTCTGGATGCCGCCGCCGATGAAGATGTGCGACGGGTTGTAGAAATTCACCACCGCCGCGAGCATCTGGCCGACCAGTGCGCCCGAGCGCTGCACGATCGCGTTGGCCGCCGCATCGCCGGCGCGGCTGGCCTGCGCCACGTCTTGCAGCTTCAGCGTGCCACGCTCGTCGAGCATCTGCTTGAGCAGTGGGCTCTGGCCACCGTGCGCCGCCTCGGTGGCGGCTCGTGCGATCGCCGGGCCGGCGGCCATCGCCTCGACGCAGCCGAGGTTGCCGCAGTGGCAGCGCGGCCCTTGCGGGTCGACGCAGATGTGGCCCACGTCGCCGGCCGAGYCGTTGGCGCCGCGGTAGACCTGGCCGTGGCAGAYGATGCCGCAGCCGATGCCCGTGCCGACCTTGATCACGAGGAAGTTCTGCAGCCCGCGCTGCATGCGCCACAGCTCGCCCAGYGCCATCACGTTGACGTCGTTGTCGACGTAGACCGGCGCGCTGAAATCGACCTTCAGGTCTTCGCGGATCGAATAGGCGTCCCACTCCGGCATCAGCGGCGGGTTGACCAGTTGGCCAAGACCAAAGTCCACCGGCCCCGGCACGCCAATGCCGATCGCGATCACGTCGCGCACCTTGGCGCCGCATTGCGTCAGCAACTCGCGCATCAGCGTGCGCACACGCGACAGCACCACCGCCGGCCCGTCGCGCACATCGGCTGGCTCGCTGTGGTGGGCCAGCAGTTCCAGGTCGGGCGTCATCACGCCCACCTCCAGCCCGGTGGCACCTAATGCCGCGCCCAGCAGAACGCCGAGGTTGCGCGACAGGCGCAATGTTTCGGCCCGCCGGCCGCCGGTGGCCACCTGCTCGCCGGTGGCTTCGAGCACGCCTTGTTCCAACATGCCGGCCACCGCGGCGTTCGCGCGGCTCTTCGAAAACGACGAGCCCGTCGCCAGCGCCTCACGCGAAATGCGGCTGGACCAGAACACGTGGTCAAGCAGGGTCATCTCGCTCGTGGACAGGTCTTTCCAGCGAACCATGCGTCTCCTCGCGGCCGCCACGCTGGAGTGGTGGCATGGCAGCGGGCGGATGGTAGGCGGCCGACTTCGGCCCAGCAAGCTCTAACTTAGACCCATTTCAGGTCTAAATCGATTTGCAGGTCCACGGCATCGTCAAGGCGGAGCGTTGCCTTTATTGTTCGCATTTCGAGAACACGCCATGAACTTCTTGATGGTTTATTCCTGAATCGTGAATCTCTACAGTTCATCCCATCGATGAGCCGCAACCAAACAAACGACTCACCGAGGCAGGACAGACGGTCCGGACTTCCCCACCCAGACCGCCAGCCCGGAACCCCGTTTCAACGATTCAAAGGATGACCACCATGTTCGCCAAGCAAGCCCAAATCGCCGTTGCCGCCATCGCCCTGACCATCGCCGGCGGCGCCTTCGCCCAGTCGACCGAACGCAATGTGTTCGACACKGAAACSAACCTGCGCATGCCCGCCGCTGCGTCGGCCGAAGGCCTGAGCCGCGAAGCCGTGCAAGCYCAGTACATCGCCAAGCGCGATGCCAACAACATCGCCAGCTTCAACCCGGAAGCGGCYTACTTCGCGCAGAACAACGATTCGAGCAAGGCGATCGC
>NZ_JBFUGE010000172.1:0-11586 GCF_056403075.1 Ideonella sp. P3_A4
ACGGTTCCATGGTGGGTGGCTCGGGGGTGCGGGCGCAGGCTCCATTCGCGGTCGCCCCCACGGGTCTAGGGCACCACGGTGTCAATGCGGCTGTCCCTCGCGGTCTATGACAGTCGACCGCGAGCGTGAGCCGGAGAACGTACCCCCGGGCTACCCACCACGCGCAACCCTTCGCAGTGGTGTGTCTTCCCAGGCCGCAATCGGCCACGCGGTCGGCTATCTGTCCCGCGCTACTCCGCCGCCGGCGCGGCTCTGCGTCGGGCTGCAGCCGAACTGGCCTTGGTACCAACGAGAGAAGCCGCTCGGTGCGGCAAAGCCGAGCAGCGCGGCCACGTCGATCAGCGGGCGGTCGCTTTGCGTCACGTAGCGCGTGGCCAGCTCCACGCGCAGCTGGTTGACCAGTTCGGAAAAACTCACTCCCTGATCGGCCAGGCGGCGCTGGACCGTGCGGCCCACCAGACCCAGGTGCTCGGCGACCAGCTCAATGTTGCAGCGGCCCGAGGGCAGCAGCAGCAACACCGTGCGGCGCACGTCTTCGAGCACGGTGCGTGAGGTGTCGACCTCGACAGTCTCGTCGAGCAGGCGCTGGGCGTAGCGCGCCATCAGCGGGTCGGCACTGGCGTTCTTCGCATCGAGCTCGGCCTTGGAACAGACGATGCCGTTGAAATCGTGGTTGAACTCGACGCAAGGCCCGAACACGCGCAGGTGAGTGCTGGTGTCCTTCGGTGGCGCGTGCATGAAGCACACGCGCCGCGGTCGCCAGTCGTCACCCAGGATGCGTCGCATCAGGCGCAGCAACACACCGATCGCCAGCTCGATCGCCTGGCGTACCGGCACGCCCGGGCCGACGACGATCTCCTCGCGCACCACGACCACGCCGGCTGATTCCTCGAGCATGATCGCAATCGAGCCGTTCAGCGCCGCGTGGTAGCGGATCAGCACCGCCAGCGAGTCGCGCAGCGTCGGCTGGTCGCGGATCAGCAGGCCCACCGGACCGAGGTTCGACAACTGGCGCGACTCGGCCATGTGCAGGCCGAAACTCTCGAAGCCGGAGGCCGCGGCCGAAGCCTCGAGCAACTGGGCCACGCGGTCGGCCGGCAGCTTCAGATCGGGATCAAGAAGCATGCTGGACGCCAGGCCTGCATCCATCAGCATGCGGTTCGGGTCCAGCCCGGCACCGCGCGCGACGTCGACATAGTTGGTGAGGCTGGCAGCGCGAACCAGGTTTTGCATGTCGCCAAATGGTAAGTTGATGGCCTCGCTCGTCAAGCCGGGGCAAACCGCGTTGCCCACACTGGGACCCGGCAGAAAGCCAGACGATTGGAGACCCGCCCCATGACGCCCACCACCTCGTCCGCCCCGGCCCTCGTGCGTGCCGGTGTGCTGAAGTCTTCGATCCGGGTCGAGCCCTTGACCTGCAGCATCGGCGCCGAGCTCGCCAACATCGACCTCGGTGTTGCGGCCGAGGACGATGACCTGTTGGCTGAGGTGCGTGCCCTGCTGCTCAAGCACCGCGTACTGTTCTTCCGCGACCAGGACATCACGCGCGCCCAACACGTGGCCTTCGCGCGCCGCTTCGGCGAGCTCGAAGATCACCCCGTGGTCGGCAGCGACCCCGAGCACCCAGGCCTGGTTCGCATCTACAAGACGCCTGACGCGCCGATCGACCGCTACGAGAACGCCTGGCACACCGATGCCACCTGGCGCGAAACGCCGCCCTTCGGTTGCGTGCTGCGTTGCGTCGAATGTCCGCCCGAGGGTGGCGACACGATGTGGGCCAACATGATCGAGGCCCATGCCCGCCTGCCCGACGATGTGAAGGGGAAGATCGCTGGCCTGCGCGCCCGCCACAGCATCGAGGCCAGCTTCGGCGCGGCGATGCCGATCGAGAAGCGCCTGGCCCTGAGGGCTCAGTTCCCCGATGCCGAGCACCCGGTGGTGCGCACCCACCCCGAGACGGGCGAGAAGGTGCTGTTCGTCAATGCCTTCACGACCCATTTCACGAACTACCACACACCGGCGAATGTGCGCTTCGGTCAGGATGCCAACCCCGGCGCGGGCCAGTTGCTGGCCTACCTGATCAGCCAGGCCTGCATCCCCGAGTTCCAGGTGCGCTGGCGCTGGAAGCGCAACAGCATGGCCTTCTGGGACAACCGCTCGACCCAACATTACGCGGTGATGGACTACCCGCCCTGCCACCGCAAGATGGAGCGCGCGGGCATCGTCGGCGACCGGCCGTTCTAGTCAAGGAACAGCACCTGGCTGCACGCTGCACGCCGCACGAAAACCTAGTCGAGCCACCGGCTCAGCGTGGCAAACAGGTCGCCTGAGACAAACGGTTTGGTCAGGCGGTCGTTCATGCCGGCATCCAGGCACTTCTGGTGGTCACCCACCAGCGCATGGGCGGTGACCGCGATGATCGGCAGATGCGCGTTGCGCGGGTTCTCGCGAATCAGCGCGGTGGCCCGGTAGCCATCCATCACCGGCATCTGCACATCCATCAGCACGGCGTCGAAGTCCTGGGCGTTGATCAGTTCGACGGCCGCCTGGCCGTCGCCAGCGATCGTGACCTGCATGCCGCCGATGTGCCCCAGCAACTCGGAAGCCACGAGTTGATTCAGGTCGTTGTCTTCGACCAGCAGCACCTTGCGGCCACGCAGCGAGGCCGGCGCCTCGGCGAGGACGTCGCGCGAATTGGCACTGTCGTCGCGCACCTGGATGTTCGCCGGCGGCGCGTGGGCCCCGATCGGCCTGCTCGGTGATTCGGCGCTCTTTGCTTGCGTCAGACCCAACGGGACCGTGAAGTGGAATTCGCTGCCCTTGCCGGGCTGGCTGCGCACGCCGATCTCGCCGCCCATCAACGCCACCAGCCGGCGGCAGATCGCCAGGCCCAGGCCGGTGCCGCCGTGCTTGCGGGTGACGGAAGCGTCCAGCTGCTCGAAGGGCTGGAACAGCCGTGCGGTCTGCTCGTCGTCCATGCCCATGCCGGTATCGCGCACGGTGAAGCGCAGGGTCACGTGGTCTGGCGAGTCGGCCGCGAGCCTGACCGTGCTCAGCTCGACCACTCCCTGCTCGGTGAACTTGACCGCGTTGCTGCACAGATTGATCAGCACCTGTTCGAGACGCAAGGCGTCGCCGGTCAGCATGCCCGGCACGTCGGGCGCCGTGTTGATCAGCAGCTCCAAGCCTCTTTCCTGCGCCTTCAGGCCGATCACCGCGGTGACCCGCTCGAACACCGCCTGCAGCTCGAAGGGCCGGCTCTCCAGTTCGAGCTTGCCGGCCTCGATCTTCGAGAAGTCGAGCACATCGTTGACGATGCCCAGCAGCGAGTTCGCCGCCCCTTGGGCCTTTTCCAGGTAGCCGCGTTGGCGCGGCGTCAGCTCGGTTCGCAAGGTCAGGCCGTTCAGACCGATGATGGCGTTCATCGGTGTGCGGATCTCGTGGCTCATGTTGGCCAGGAACTCGGCCTTGGTTCGCGCGGCCGCATCGGCGGCGTCGCGCGCGGTCGCCAGCTCGCGCGTGCGCTCGACGACCTTGCTCTCCAGCGATTCATTGGCCTCGGCCAGGCCGCGGGTGGCCGTCAGCAACTGGGTGCGCATGTCTTCCTGCGCGCGGGCGAGATCGTCCAGTTCGCGCCAGGGCGTTTGCACCGGTTCGGTCGGGTCGAGCTCCAGTCGCCCGATGCGTGCACTCTGGCTGGCGAGTCGGGCCAGGGGGTCGGCAAAGCGGCGAGCCAGCTGAGTCGCCAGCAGCCACGCAAGCGCCAAGGTAACCAACGCGATCGTCGCCAGGGCGGCCAAGGGCTGTGTGCTGGCGAGCGAGAACTCGCGCTCCGGCGCCATCGTCGCCACCCAGACGGCATGGTCGCCAAAACGGCTGCGTCGAACGGTGGCGAGCCAGTCTTGCCCGTCGGCCGTGAAGTGCAGCAGCTCGCCGTCGAGCTGTCCGGTGGAGCGCCACTGCGACAGGCAGATCGACAAAGGCTTGATGCCCAGGGTGTCGATGGGCTTGAGCACCGCTGCCTGCACCTGCGCATCTTCTGCAAAGCGCTCATCGCGTGGCGCCCCGAGCAGCTTGCCGTCGTCGCTGAACAAGGCGACGAAGCCGCTCTGGGCCACGGTGATCTCGCGGGTGTAGCGCGACAGGTCGATCAGCTTGAGGTCGGTGGTCATGACCCGGCGCTGGCCGTCGGCGCCCGTCCAGCGCACCACCACCGACAACCCGGGCTGCTGGCTGGAGCGGAACACGTAAGGCTCGCTCCAGAAGATGCCTTCGGGCTCGGTGAGCGCCATCCCGCCCTGGAACCAGGGCCGCTGGCGCGCGTCGTACTCGAGCGGGTGGGTGTCGCTGCTGGTGGCCTGGCCCTGTTTGTCGTAGTGCAGCAGGCGCGCGCTGCCGGGCTGACGCTGCGGGTCTGTCAGGCGGTTCAACCAGCTGCCGTCGGGTTGGCGCATCAGCAGCAATTCGCGGCCCGACTCGTTGGCCACGACCACCGACGAGATGCGTGGTCCACGCTCCAGCAGCGGCATCAGCAGGCGGTTGAACGCCGCCGGGTCATCGATGTCGATCAGGCCGCGCTGCCCCCACTCACGGTTCATGTTGACCGTGGCCTCGACCCGACCGACCAGGTTGCGCAAGCGCGCCTCGACCTGGCCCGAAGCGAAGCGAAGCTGGGCATCGGCCACATCGCGCCGGGCCGGCACCCACACGAACGCGTACAGCGCGGCGGTGAAGGCCAGCAGCAAAGCCAGCACCAGACCGGCGGCCGCCAGCACCAGGCTGCGTCGCAACGAGACGCGCTTCACGGGGTTGTCCAACGACATCGGGGGGTGGGCGGCCGCTCCCTGTCGTTTGATGCCGCCTTGCGTTGCAGTGTAGGCATGTTGGTGTGCGGCGTCACCTTGGCGTGGTCACCGTCCCGCTCCTGAGAGGTGATCGCAGGGTGTGAATCCGAGCAAGCGCCGTCGGTCACGCCTCAGACTGACTTGTCAGGCGGCCAGCCAGGTAGACACTCAATCCCGTCGACACCCGACCGTGCTCGAGGGAGATCTCTTCGGCCAGTCTGTCGATACGTGCGTGATCGTTCACGTCAATGGCGGACTGAAGCGATCGCGCAGTTGTCGACAACGCTTGCGCTCCCAGGATTCCCGCTGTGGAAATCATCGAGTGAGCCATCAACATCGCTTGGGCCAAGTGGCCAGCGTCCAGCTTGGCCTTGATCTCCGCGGGCCAGTTGGCTCCGCCAGACACGAAGCGTCGCGCGATCTTGTCGTACAGATCGACCTTGCCCATGCAATGCCGCAGCCCTTGTTCTACCGAAACGCATCCGTCAGACGGCACAGGCGCAGCAGATACTTCTGCAGTGGGCGCCGTCCTACCCGTCCAGCGCGCGAGCATGGCGAATAGTTGGTTCGGATCGAACGGTTTGGTGACGAAGTCGCTCATGCCGGCGGCCAGGCAAAGTTCGCGGTCCCGTGACGTGGCGTGCGCCGTCATGGCGATGACAGGCAAGGCTTGGAGTGCCGGCTCCGCGCGAAGGCGTCGGGTTGTTTCAAACCCGTCCATGTCGGGCATTTGAACGTCCATCAACACGACGTCGAATCGCTGGGTGCGCAGCAGCTCCAGTGCCCGTTGGCCGGTGGGCGCCACCGTCACGTCCATGTGCGCCACGCTTGTCAGGAGCTCTTGTGCGACCAATTGGTTGAACTCGTTGTCCTCGACGAGCAGCACGCGCCGCCCGGCCAGCCGACGCAAGGTTCGAGGGTCTTCCTTCGGCGTCGCGGCCGCGCTCGCCAAATCAGCTTGGGACATGCCCAACGCGTCGACGATGGCTTGGCGCAACGCGCCCTCGGTCACTGGTTTGCACAAGCACCCGTTCAGGCCGGCGGCTTGCGCACGCTCTGCCGTCGCATCGTCGCCGTACGCCGTGACGAGGATGACGCGGGGTTTGTGCGCCAGCTGCTCATCGGCCGCAATGCGTCGCGCGGCCTCGAACCCATCCATGCCTGGCATCTGCCAATCCATCAGGACCACGTCGATTGCCGCTTGGCGCGCATCGCCGAGTATCGCCAGGCATTCGCTTGCATCGATCGCGTACACCAGGTCACATCCAAGCGGGCTGAGCATTCCCGCCATCACATCGCGTGCGGCATGGCTGTCGTCGACGACCATCACGCGCAAGCCGCGAAGGTTTGCCGGCGCCGCCACGGCCGCCGTCGGGACTGGGGCCAGCTCCAGATCAGCTTCGAACACGAACTCGCTGCCCAAGCCTGGCTGACTCGACACACGGATGGCGCCGCCCATCAGTTCAACCAGTTGCCGGCAGATTGCCAGCCCGAGGCCGGTGCCGCCGTATTGGCGTGAGGTTGAAGCGTCAGCCTGTGCGAAGGGCTGGAAGAGTCGTGCGCACTGGACGGCGTCCATACCGATGCCGGTGTCGCGGACGGAGAACCGCAGATGACCAGGTCGATCGGTCTTGCTGACGCGCGACACCGTGACCACGACTTCGCCGTCTGCCGTGAACTTGACTGCGTTGCTGCAGAGGTTGATGAGAACCTGGGTCAAGCGCTGTTCGTCGCCAATCAAATGCCTGGGGACGTCGGCGGCAACAGCGATGAGCAGCTCCAGGCCTTTCTGCTGTGCCCGCTGCCCCACCATCGCCACCGCATGTTCCAGCACGTCGTCGAGCGAGAACTCCCTTCGCTCCAGTTCCAGCTTGCCCGCTTCAATCTTCGAAAAGTCCAAAATGCCGTTGATCAGTTCCAGCAGCGACTCGGCTGCGGTCTGTGACTTGGTCAGGTAGCTGCGCTGCTTGGGCGTCAGCTCGGTGCGCAACGCCAGCCCCGTCAGTCCCAGCACTGCGTTCATCGGCGTGCGAATCTCGTGGCTCATGTTGGCGAGGAATTCGCTCTTGGCCTGACTGGCGGCTTCTGCCGCAGCGCGCGCCTGCATCGCCTGCCTGTTGGCCGTGATGTCCAGGCCCACGAGCAGTCGGCACGGGTCGCCGCCATATTCGATGGGCTCGATGCTCAGCAACAGCGTGACGCCGCCGCCGGATCGGTTGGTGCCGTGCACTTCGAGGTTGCGCACCCGGCCCGCCATGCGGAATTCGGCCATCGCGCGCTTTTGATCTTCTTCCCGCAACGCGATCCCCGCTTCGGCAACCGTTCGTCCGACGATCTGGTCGCGCGACGACTCGTACAGGTCGCAGCAGGCCGTGTTGGCTTCGACGATGCGCTCGTCCCGCTCGGAGACGACGAGCATGATGGTCGCGGCCGCGTCGAAGACACGGCGAAACCGTGTCAAGCCGGCCTGGGCCTGCGAGGTGGCCAGGCGGGCTTCGTTGGTGGCGGCACGCTGCTGCCGCAGTGCAGTGCGAAGCCTCAGGCCGAAGACCACCACGCCGCCGAGGCCGAGCAGGAACACCGCCCCGGGGCCCACCGAAGCCGCAACCCACAACCGATAGAGCTCGGCCTGCGGGATGATGGCGCCGACGTACAGCGGCAACGATGGCGACTTGGAATAACCGACGAGTTGGCGCTCCCCGGTCAGGAAGTTGTCGCTCTCGAAGTTGCCCACGCGCCGCGAGCGCAACTCGCGCAGACTGTCTTGGGCCAATGGCGGGCCGCCCACTTCAAAGCTGTCGCGCGCCTTGTAGTAGCGCAACAGCCTCGTTCCGTCGGCGGTCACCAACGAAACGAACCCGTCGCGCAACAACAGCAGCGTGTCCGCACCGGCCACCAGCCGCTTGGCCGGAATCAGGGCGACGGAGTCACCGCCGGCCCGGCCGAGTGAGACCACCATGGGCACGTACCAATCGGCCTGGCCCGGCAGCCTGATCGCCGGCCGGATCTCGACCTCCGGCGCCGCCACGGCATCGGCCAGCGCTCGCACCTCGCGCTCCAATTCCGGTGAGGCCCGCTTGCCGGCCTGGTCGACGACGACAATGTCGACGCGCCCCTTCGAGCGGTAAGCCAGATAGGCCGAGGTCGGGTCGAAGCGCATTGCGTTGCGCAGCACGCCTTCGATCCGCTCCGGTGCCCCGCCAGACTCCACCAGGTCGGCACCGATCCCGCGCAGGCTGTACTCGGACTGGATCAGCCGCGCACTCACCGCTGATTCCAGCCCCATGGCCACGTGCGTCACGTTGTGGCGGCCTGTGCGCCAGACATCGGCCCGTTGCTGAAGGATCAGGTAGACGGCCGACGCCGTGAGCAGCGCCAGCGCCACGCCCAACATGACGCTGATCCGCCGGCTCGACCAGGCAGGAGTAGACAGCTGCCCTGCCACCGCCTCCGAGGCACCACCTTGCACACCCGCTCGGGGCTCGCCCAGCGCACCGGCCGAATCGCTGGCCGCGACCCCGTCAGTCTGCGTCGAAATGGGTCTCATCGATGCTCCCAGATCTTTTGGACGTGTATGGCTACTGTCAATGCAGTCGCCTCACGAGCCTCCGCAGACTAACCCGAACGTGGCAAGGGCCCTGCGCAGTCGCCGAAAGCTCGAACTGCCGATGATGTTCCGAAGGGTTCGTCCGCCCTTGCGCGAGATCAAGTCACTTGCGTACAGCGACAAAGGCAAATCGCTGATTGCCCAGGTCGTCGAGGGCCGCAAGGCCTTCTTGGCCTCCTTCACCCGGGTTGATGAAGTGCTGAAGGAAGACCATCGTGACAACGCCACTCAAGAACTGCTGGAGGTCACGCTGCCGTCGCATGACGCGTCGGATCGTCTGTCGTTGACGTTCTGCGGTATCCCTGCCGTGAGGTCATGGTCCAAGCCATCGCGGCCGGTGTCCAGGCGCTGCGTCAGCGCCCGGGCCGGGCGAGTTGCGCCAGGATCTCGCGGTCGATGGCGTGCAGCGGCACGCTCTTGTCGACCGCGCCGCGCCGGACGGCTTCCTTGGGCATGCCGTAGACCACGCAGCTGTCTTCGTCTTGCGCCACGGTGCGCGCGCCGGCCTGGTGCATCTCCAGCAGGCCGGCCGCGCCGTCGTCGCCCATGCCGGTCATGATGATGCCCAATGCGTTCGAGCCCGCCGCGCGTGCCACCGAGCGGAACAGCACGTCCACCGACGGCCGGTGCCGGCTCACTGGCGGGCCATCGACCACGTCGACCACGTACTGCGCACCGGCGCGCCGCAGCAGCATGTGGCGACCGCCCGGTGCGATCAACGCGCGGCCAGGCAGCACGCGGTCGTTGCTCTCGGCTTCTTTCACGCTGATGGCGCAGAGCTGGTCCAGCCGCTGAGCGAAGGCGGCGGTGAATTTCTCGGGCATGTGCTGCACGATCAGCAGCCCGGGCGACACACGTGGCAGCGCCGTCAGCACCTGCTCGAGCGCCTGGGTCCCGCCGGTGGAGGTGCCGATGGCCACCACCTGCTCGGTGGTCTGCAGCATCGCGCGGGGCTGCGCCGCGGGCAGGATGGCGTCGGCCGTGAGGCGCACCGGCGCTTCGGGTGCGGCCGCGCGGGCGCCTAGCCGCGCCACGTTGGCGCGCGCTGCGGCGCGCACAGCCGCCACCAGCTCGGCCGCACTGTCGTTCAAAAAGCGTTTCAGGTCGAGCTTGGGCTTGGTGACGATCGCCACCGCACCGGCCGACAGGGCTTCGACCGAAGTCGTCGCGCCTTTCTCTGTCAAGGTCGAGCAGATCACGACCGGCGTCGGCCGCTCGGCCATGATCTTGCGCAGGAAGGTGATGCCGTCCATGCGCGGCATCTCGACATCGAGCACGATCACATCGGGCCAGCTCGACTTCATCCGTTCGATGGCCAGCAGCGGGTTTGCGACCGCGTGCAGCACCTCGATGCCCGACGCCGCTTCGAGCAACCCGCCCAACACCTGCCGCACCACCGCCGAGTCGTCGACGATCATCACCTGGATCATGGGAGCCCTCATTGCCTGCGGTAGACCGAAGGCGCCAGCGGGCGCAGTTCGGGGTGCATGTCGGTCAGCGATTCCGAGTGACCGATGAACAGCTGGCCGCCGGGCTTGAGCGTCTGCACCAGCCGGGCGACCACGCTGCGCTTGGTCTCGGCGGAAAAGTAGATCATCACGTTGCGCAGGAACACCAGGTCGAACAGGCCCAGCCGCGGCAGTGGCCGGTCGAGGTTGATCTGCGTGAAGCGAACCCGCTCGCGCAGGCTGCGGTTCACGAGCAGCGTGCCCTCGTGCGGCCCGGTGCCGCGCAGGCAGTGGCGCTGCAGGTCGGCCGCGGGGATGCCGTCGGTGCGTGTTTCCGGGTAGTGGCCGGCACGCGCGCGCACCAGCATGCGGTTGCTGATGTCCGAGGCCAGCACCTCCCAGCCGAGATCGCCCTGGCAGTCGGCCAGCACCATGGCGATGCTGTAGGGCTCTTCGCCGCTGGAGCAGGCGGCGCTCCACACGCGCAGGGGCCGACCCTCTTTGCGCGCCGCCAAAGCCATCTCGCGCAACAGCTCGAAGTGCCGCGGCTCGCGGAAGAAGTAGGTCTCGTTGGTCGTCAGCAGGTCGACCGCGAGCTGGGTCTCGGCGTTGTCTTGTCCGCTGCGCAGCAGGCCCAGGTACTCGGTGTAGCTGCCCAGATGGCGCTCGCGCAACCGCTTTTCCAGGCGCCCGCTGACCAGGGCCTTCTTGTTCAGCGACAGGGTGATCCCGGCCTCTTCGTGGATGAAGGCCTGGAACTGAAGAAACTCCCGGTCGCTCAGTTCGGCCGTCGTGCAGGGTGCCGAAACCGTGTGCATGGCGCGGTGCTCAGTGCGCGGCCAACAGGCGCGTGCTGTCGATCGCTTCGGCGGCTTCGGTCGCCGCGAGGCCATCGATGGCCAGCACCTGCTGGATGTCGAGCAGGATCACGAACCGGCCGCCGACCTTGCCCATGCCGAGCACGAAGTCGGTGGCGATGGCCATGCCGAAGCCCGGCGGCGGTTCGATGTCACCGGCGGCGATCTCCTGCACGGCATTCACCGAATCGACGACGATGCCGACCACCTGCTGATCACCGCCGATCGCCAGCTCGACGATCACGATGCAGGTGCGTTTGCTGACTTCGCCGGCGGGCTTGCCGAAGCGCACCGCCAGGTCCATCACCGGCACCACGGCGCCGCGCAGGTTGATCACCCCGCGGATCGTGGCCGGCATCATCGGCACGCTGGTCAGGCCACCGTATTCGATGATCTCCTTGATCGACAGGATGCCGATCGCGTACACCTCGCCGCGCAACATGAAGGTCAGGTACTGCGTCGGGTCCTGCGCCAGGGCGCGGCTGGACTCGGTCGGGCCGCGCGCGGCGGCTTGAACAAGAGCGTTCATCTCTCGGTCCTCGCTGGTCGACGGTGCGGTCAGTACTTGACGAACAGGGCTTCGTCGAGCGCCACGTCGTGCCGTGCTTCGGCGCGCGGTGCAGAGCGAGGCGCAGGAGAGGACGCACGCGCCGTCGACCTGCGCGGCGCGCTGCGTTGCGGTGCAGCTGCGACGGCGCCGGTCTTGAAGAAGGCGATGATGTTCTGCAGCTCTTCGGCCTGCCCGCTCATCTCTTCGGCCGTGGCGGCCAGCTCTTCGGAGCCGGCAGCGTTCTGCTGCGTGGTCTGGCTCAGTTGGGCGACGGCAGCGT